>JAAYAO010000038.1 GCA_012719335.1 Propionibacterium sp.
CAGGGCCATCACCGCCACGGCGCCGGCATCCTCGGCGATCCTGGCCTGCTCGGGGGTGACGACGTCCATGATGACGCCGCCCTTCATCGAGTCGGCCAACCCACGCTTGACCCGGGCGGAACCGGTGGCGGGGCTGGGGTGGGTGTTATCGGTGGTGGTCACTGGACGTCCTTGGTCTTGGGGGCCGCGGGATGCGGCGCACGGCGCCCCGAGTGTAGGCCGAGAAGTCGGACACCGGCGCACCTTTCCACCGGGCGGGGCGACGACAGGGGAGGGCACCTCGGCTGTCCGGGGCACCCTCGGATTGGCGATAGGCTGCGGTAATGCGCATCGCTCGTTTCAGTGCCGGATCGGACCCGCAGTACGGCGTGGTCGAACTGCCCGAGGACGGTCAGGGCCACCCGAACACGATCGCCGCCCTGAACGGCGACCCGTTGTCGATGCCGGTGCAGTTGACCGGCGAGCGGCACGACCTGGCGGCCGTCCGGCTGTTGGCGCCGGTGTTGCCGCGCTCGAAGGTGATCGCGGTGGGACGCAACTACGTCGCCCACGCCGAGGAAATGGGCACCGACATTCCCGAAACCCCGCTGACCTTCTTCAAACCGAACACCGCGATCATCGGCCCGGGTGACCCGGTGATCTTTCCGCCCGGCAGCACCGAACTGAGCTACGAGGGCGAGCTGGCGGTGGTGATCGGCCGGATCTGCAAGGCGGTGCCGATCGAACGGGTACCCGAGGTGATCTTCGGTTACACCATCGCCAACGACATGACCGCCCGCGACTTCCAGCGCAGCGACGGGCAATGGGCCCGGGCGAAGGGCTTCGACACCTCCCTGCCACTCGGCCCGTGGATCACCACCCACCTCAGCCTCGAGGAAGCCGGCGACCTGTTCATCCGCACCACCGTCGACGGTGACGAGCGGCAGAGCGACTCGACCAAACTGATGGTGCGCTCGATCTCCGACCTGGTCTCCTGGATCTCGGAGTGGACCACCCTGCTGCCCGGTGACCTGATCCTCACCGGCACCCCGGCCGGGGTGGGGCCGGTCGAGGCGGGCCAGGAGATGAGCGTGACGATCGAGGGTATGGGTACCCTCACCAATCCCGTGTTGGCCACCGACCAAGAAGGAAAGCAGTGACCGAAGCGATTGTTGACGACGTTCTGGGCGATATCGCCCCCGCCGATGTGCGGGTGCGGTTCCCACCGTCCCCGACCGGCAACCTGCACGTGGGCAATGTGCGCAGTGCCCTGTTCAACTACGCCTTCGCCCGCCACTACGGGGGCACCTTCGTGCTGCGCATCGAGGACACCGACGCCGCCCGCAGCACCGAGGAGTCGATGCGCGGAGTGCTGGAATCCCTCGACTGGCTGGGGCTGCACTGGGACGAGGGGCCGCAGCTCGACGGTGGCCAGGTCGGCGAGTTCGGCCCGTACATCCAGTCGCAGCGCTCCGACATCTACGCCGGCATCGTGCAGAAGCTGCTCGACGGCGGCTTCGCCTACCGCTGCTACTGCACCCGCGAGGAGCAGGAGGCCCGCGAGGCCGAACGTCCCAAGGGAGCCCCGTCCGGGTACGACGGTTTCTGTCGTGACCTGTCGGAGGAACAACGCGCCGAGTTCGCCGACCGGCCCGCGGTGATTCGGATGCGGATGCCCGAGGGTGAGATCACCTTCACCGACCTGGTGCGCGGCGAGGTGTCCTTCGACACCGCCCACGTGCCCGATTACGTGATCGTGCGCGCCAACGGCGACCCGCTGTACACCCTGGTGAACCCGGTCGACGACGCGCTGATGGAGATCACCCACGTACTGCGCGGTGAGGACCTGCTCTCGTCCACCCCCCGTCAGATCGTGCTCTACGAGGCGCTGCGCGAGCTGGGCATCGGGTCGGGACGGGTGCCCCGGTTCGGGCACCTGCCGATCGTGATGGGGGAGGGCAACCGCAGATTGTCCAAGCGGGACGCCGGGTCCGGGCTGGCCGAGTACCGCGAGCACGGCTACCTGCCCGAGGGTCTGCTGAACTACCTGGCGCTGCTCGGCTGGGCGATCGCCGAGGACCGGGACGTGTTCACCCTCGCCGAAATGGTGGAGGCCTTCGACATCCGCCGGGTGAACGCCAACCCGGCCCGCTTCGACCCGAAGAAGTGTGCCGCGATCAACGGCTCGCACATCCGGATGCTGACCAACGAAGAACTGGTTGAGGCGGTCATCCCCTTCCTGGCCGAGGCCAAACTGGTGGAGAACCCGCCGTTCCCCGAACAGCGCGCCCTGATCGAGGGATTCGCCCCGCTGGTGCACGAACGGATCGGCAACCTGTCCGAAGTGGTCGAGATGACCGAGTTCCTGTTCCGACCCGATGACGCCATCGAGATCGAGGAACGGGCGGCGTTGAAGGACACCGACGGCCCGACCCTGACCGCGGCCCGCGACGCGCTGGCCGAATTGCGCGACTGGAACCACACCGAGATCGAGGCCGCCCTGCGCGCAGCCCTGATTGACGGACTGGGCCTGAAACCGCGGCACGCCTTCGGGCCGGTGCGCACCGCGATCACCGGACGCCGGGTGTCCCCGCCGCTGTTCGAGTCGATGGAACTGCTCGGCAAGGAATCGTCGCTGAACCGGATCCACCGGGCGATCGCCGGCCTGCCGGTCGACTGATGGCGAAACAGGGACGCAGCCGAGGCAACCCGGCCCGTCGCAACCGGCCCGCCCCGACCGGCGGACGGGCCCGACCCGCCGCGAAAACCCGCGGGCAGTGGGACGCCCACCTACGCGACCCCGAACCGGGCAGCACCTACCCGTTGGTGCTGCGGGTCACCCCGTCGATGGACGAGCCCGCGCCCTGGTTCAGGTCGGTGATCGGGGTGCTCGCCGCGCTGCTGGGCTACGCGATGTTCCTGCCGCTGGTGGGGTTGGCCGTGTGGAACCTCGGCTGGCTGATCTCCGGACGCGGATCCGGCTTGGCCCGTGAGGAGTTCCTGTCCCGCACCGCCGCCTACGAATCACCCTGGGGTCTGGTCGGGGGACATCTGGGCATCGCGATGCTGATTCCGATCAGCCTGGTCATCGTCGCGGTGGTGCACCGCACCAAACCGGCCTGGTTGTGGTCGGTGGTGGGCGCTGTTCGGTGGCGGCTGCTGGGTTGGTCACTGCTGGTGTCGGCGGTGATCGTGATCGCCGTGCTGGCGGTCACGTCCCTGATCGAGGGCACCGAGTACGTGTGGCAACCCCAACCCG
>JAAYAO010000351.1 GCA_012719335.1 Propionibacterium sp.
AGTTCGATGCCGATGTCGGTAACCATGCCCGTGACATGGGTGGTGCGGATCTGGGCCCCCGATGCCTTGGTGACGATCGCGTTCTGCAGACCCATCGTGAAACACAGCACCGGGATGAATAACCAGAGCCGGTGCTGCCAGGTGACCTGTTCGGCCAGGCCGCCGAAGACCAACACCATGGACGACTCCAACACCAGCACACTGGCGAACTTGCTGCGCAGGCCGCGACGGCGTCCCCAGTTGAACACCAACGCACACACCATCGCCCCGGCCACGAAACTGGCGATCGCGATCAACCCGATCGCCACCAACTGGAAGTCGCCCAGCACGATCTGGTCGGCCACGATCGCGGTCAGCCCCGTCATGTGCGAGGCGTAGGTGCTGGTGGCCACGAAACCCACAGAGTTGAGTACCCCCGCGTGCAGCGCCAACAGGTTGGCCAGGTGAAAGTTGCGGGCAGGGGTGCGCTCCGGCCCGGTGATCAGTCGGATCCGTCGCCACCACTGCCCCATCATCCGAGCAGGCTATCCCGCCCGCGCTGATCCCGGCCCTCGGTCCGCGAGCAGCCGAGATCGCTGTCGTGAACCGGGCTTCTCGCACATGCAACCCACAAGCGCAGAATCACCGAGTCCATCGACCCGGAACTCCACGCCCGCCTCGCCGAGGTCGAACCGGACGTGCCCCTGCCGGGCCTGCACCGCCGTCCCGACCTCGCCCCCCAGGCGCTTCGGCGTCGGCCCGGGGGATCGGGCAGCTCGGCGGTGATCAGCACACCCTCGGGTTCGGCGGCGATCCCGACGGTGGCCCAGGCCGGGGGCCCGGCGTGGGCGTTCGACCCCGACCAAAGCGATCACTATCCGACGGGTGTCGGGTCGGTAAGGCGCCAGAGGTAGCCCTCCATCGGCACCCGCCCCAGCGCAGTTGGTTGCCGAAGGGCAGGTCGGCCCCGGTGGTGCGGTAGGCGTCGATCAGCCGCCGCCGAGACCTCGCGTGATCGGCATGGCTCAGAACACCGGCTTGCCGCCGGTGACCCCGATCACCGTTCCCGAGACATAGGATGCCTCGCGCGGGTTGGCCAGGAACACGAACGCCCCGGCGAGTTCGGAGGGCTGACCGGCCCGACCCAGCGGGGTGTCGCCGCCGAAGCTCGGCATCGTGTCGCCCTTCTTGGTGGCCGGCTGCAGTGGGGTCCAGATCGGGCCGGGTGCCACGGCGTTGACCCGGATGCCCTTCGGGCCGACCTCGGCGGCCAGGTTGACGGTGAAGTTGTTGATCGCGGCCTTGGTGGAGGCGTAGTCGATCAGGTACTCCGACGGGTCGTAGGCCTGGATCGAGGACACGTTGATGATGCTGGCTCCCTTGCCCAGGTGCGGCAGGGCCTGCTGGGTCACCCAGAACATCGCGTACAGGTTGGTCTTGAAGACCCGGTCCATCGACTCGGTCTCCAGATCGGCCAGGCCCGAGTTGCGCCGTCCCCACTGGAAGCCGGCGTTGTTGACCAGAATGTCCAGGCCGCCGAGTTGCTGCACCGCATCGTCGACCATCCCGCGGGCGGTGGCCTCATCGGTCAAGTCACCGGGCACCAGCACGCAGCGCCGGCCGGCCTTCTCGACCCACGTCTTCACGTCCTCGGCATCGTCCTGCTCCTCGGGCAGGTAGCTCAGCGCGACATCGCACCCCTCCCGGGCGTAGGCGATCGCGACGGCCCGTCCGATACCCGAATCACCGCCGGTGATCAGCGCCTTCATGCCGGACAACCGGTCGAAGCCCTGCCAGAGCTCCTCACCGTGGTCGGGCACCGGGGTCATCTGCGGGGTGAGGCCGGGCGGCGGCTGTTCCTGTTCGGGAAAGCCACCCTCGGGACCGGCCAACTCGGCTGCTGCATGGTCAGTTGCGTTGAGGTCAGTCATACCCGCCAGTCTGCGTGACGATGCCCGCGCACCGAAGACCCCTACGGGTGTGCGCATGCTGCCGTACCCACACCGGCCACCGATCAGGTGCGGTTGCCCGGGGAAACTCCGTCCGTGCACGAGCACCGTTCGGTTGCGGGCAGGGCGGGTAGATCGGCCCGGGTCCGCGGGACGCCGGGGAGCGGGTCAGTTCACCGGGACGTCGGGGTATTCGCGGGACGGCCGGGGCAGCATGCCGTTCTCGATGCCCCACAGCACCGCCTGGCTGCGGCGCTGGACGCCCATCTTGCGGTAGGCCGAGCGGATGTAGGACTTAACCGAGTTGATGCTCAAATAGCAGTGTCGGGCGATCTCGTCGTTGGTGATGCCCTGGGTGATCAGCGCCACGACCTCGGCCTCGCGGGCGGTCAGACCGACCGAACGTCCGGGCCAATCGGCGATCTCGATCTCCATCTCTGCCGGCTCCGGCTCCACCACCCGCTCGCCGGCATGGGCGCGTCGCAGGGCCGCGGCCAGATCCTGGGCGTCCAGGGACTTCGACAGGTAGCCGTGCACCCCCAGATCGAGCGCCTCGCGCACCTCCCGGTCGCCCACGTTCCAGCTGTAGATCAACACCCGGCCGCACCGCGGGTCGCGCAGCAGCCGACAGACGTCGGGGCTGATGCCCGACTTCGAGGCGAACGCGTCGAACAACACCACATCCACCGGTTGGGCCGGGTCGACCAGCGAGTCCAACTCCACCACCCGCAGGCCGGGGTAGGGCTCGAGCATGCGGGCCACCCCCTCGACGATGACGGGATAGTCGTTGACCAGTGCCACCGAGATCGGGGCTGATTGCTCGCTCACACACGCATCCTATAGTTATCCCGAAGCTCCGAGTCGATATGTCGCTCACCGGGATCCAGCGCGTCCCGAAATCTGTTCCGCAACCAGGAACGATCACCCGACCCGGACGCGATCCATCGGAGACTTGTTCTGACGGGGTCGCAGCCACTTGGTGTCTCCCCCGAAGCCAGTCGCCGGCACCGGCGCCGATACAAAGGAGTACCGCATGGCCATTATG
>JAAYAO010000352.1 GCA_012719335.1 Propionibacterium sp.
CGGCGACAGTGTGGGTGCGTTGTGAAGGGGGCGGTCGGGTGAGCGAGTTGATCGACACCACGGAGATGTATCTGCGCACCGTGTGGGAGCTGCGCGAGGAAGGCATCGTTCCGTTGCGGGCCAGGATCGCCGAGCGGCTGCACCACAGCGGCCCGACCGTGTCACAGACCGTGGCCCGGATGGAACGCGACGGTCTGCTGCGGGTGGATGACGATCGACGGATCGAGCTGACCGATGAGGGCCTGGCCCTGGCGATGCGGGTGATGCGCAAGCACCGGCTCGCCGAACGGCTGCTGACCGATGTGATCGGCCTGGAGTGGCGCTTGGTGCACGACGAGGCCTGCCGCTGGGAGCATGTGATCTCCGACGAGGTCGAGCACCGGCTCGTGGAGATTCTGAAGATGCCGGTCGAGTCGCCCTACGGCAACCCGATCCCGGGCATGGACGAGTTCGGCGCGCCCGCGGTGGAGGAACTGTTCCGCAGCGGCGCCCAGCCGCTGGCCGAACTGGTCGGCCCCGAGCCGGTGCAGTTGGTCGCGATGCGGCTCAGCGAACACCTGCAGAGCGATCCCGACCTGATGGCGGCTCTGGACGAGGCGGGCGTGCACCCGGGTGCGCCGGTCACCGCCCGCACCGGGGGGCTCGGCGTGATTCTGGAAACCGCCACCGGGGCGTGTGAGGTCGACACCGAAACCACCAACCACATGTTCGTGGCCCGCGCCTGATCGGAACCTGCTCGTGCACGCACCCCAACCCGTAGTCGCCGCCCTGTTGAGCGGCCACTGGTACGACGCGGTGGCCGCGCTGATGGCCGCGTCGATCCCGGCCACCGGGGCGCCGACGCAACTGGTCGAGGCGCAGAAACTGGCCACCGCCGCCAAGCGGGTGCTCGACCTGGACGCGGAGGACTTTTCCACCATCGCGCACGGCTTCGACACCGACTGGGCCCACGACCTGGCCGACGCCTGTTTCCCGATCCAGCCGCGGGACAAACAGCGCGGCGCGCTGAAGTCGCTGGTGCCGCTGTACGAGCTGATGCTGGAGGTCGTCCAGTTGCGTTCGCAGCGGCACGAACCCCTGCAGGTGGTGGTCACCGCGCATCTGATCGCGGAGTACCTGGCGCATCTGGCCTGGGAGCCGACCCTGGGGCATGCCGGGGATCCGGTGCTGATGAGTCGGTCGGTGGACGGCCGGTGGGGCACCGACGACCCCGACTGCCCGCACAACTCGGCCCAGCGGGCCACCGCGAAACGGTCGCTGAACGCCTCCGACGGTGATCAGCCGGGCTTCACCGCCTACCTCGACCGGTTCCATTCCCGGCTGGGTGACGCCCTGTCGGTGTGTGCGATGAACCACGAGTCGGTCGACGCCGGGGAGCGTCCCGATGTGGGGGAGACCTGCCCGAACCCCTGCCCGTTCGTGATGCGCAACGACTACGCCCACCGGCGCGATCTGGACGCCCGGGTGCGGCTGGCGCGGATCTACGAGGGCTCCCCGATCGTGGCGCTGCGCCATCATGCCCCGGTCGGGCACTTCTTCGGGGTGCCCTCGGTGGCCGAGATCTCCGAGGCCTGGCTGCGCACCTGGGAGAAACTGACCACCCCCTGGAACGACGGCGAGAACCCGCTGTTGGCCGCCGACGCGCCGCGGGCCGATTCGCCCGACGAGGCACTGCCCGGATTGTCGGCGCTGGTGTCGGCGGTGGCCGGGCGCCCGATCGGGCCGGGCATGGTGATCCGATCGATCGGTGCCGATGTGGCGCGCACCCTCGGGCACGACCCCAATGGCCCCTTGGAGGACTGATGAGCAAGGCACCCCGCGGACCGATCGACTGGGCCGGTTACCTCGCCCAGTTCCACGAATCCCGTCCGGGCATTCTGGAGGACGTGTTCAGCCGGGCCACCGCCGGTGGGGCGACGCCGTACCGGTGGCTGACCCGAGTGGTGTCGAACCGGGCCAAGACCGTGTTGGACCTGTCCTGCGGTTCGGGCCGGCTGGGCCGCGAACTGGACACCAGTGACGAGCGCACCATCGTCGGGGTCGATTCGTCGATGCCCGAACTGCGGGTCGCTCTGGAACGGGGAGCGGCCGCCGACGCCGCCGACGGGTTCCCCGAAACCTCGATCGGACGGCAGGGGTCGTGGGTGTGCGGATCCCCGCTGAAGCTGCCCCTGGCCGACGAATCGGTGGACGTGGTGGTGTCGGTGATGAGCTTCAGCATCGTGCGGCCGCTGCCGGTGCTGATGGCCGAGGTGGCCCGGGTGCTGCGCCCGGGCGGCATGTTCGCGGTGTTGGCGCCGACGAACCGTCCGATGGCGTTGCGGGATCTGAAGGTGATGGCGCGGATGTACGCCCACCTGCGCGGCAAGCCGCGGCTGCCGAAGCGCTCCCAGGACGCCGACCGGCGTTACAGCCTCACAAAGTTGGTCACCGACGCCGGCCTGCGCAAACTCGAGAGCAAGCGCGAGCTGTACCGCTACCCGGTGTACGAACGACAGGACGCCGAACGCTTCGTGCATTCGCTGTACCTGCCCAAGGTCCGCCCCGAACGCATTGAGGCCACCATCGACTGGCTCGACAAACAAGCCGCCAAGACCGGATCGGTGGAACTCCCGATGCCGATGCGCCGCTTCGCCGCCGTCAAGTAACCCTCAACGCCGGTTGAGCTCCTCCCGGTGCTGGTTTCGACAGGCTCAACCGACGCACCTCGACACCGGTTGAGCCCCCACGCTCGCAGCCCCCTCACACGTTGGTTGAGCAGCCGCGCTGGCAGGCCCCCTCATACGCTGGTTGAGCCGCCGCGCTTGCGCGGCGTGTCGAAACCCGGTGCCCTTGCCGCAGGGACGCCACCCCGTGGATCCGGCGCACGAACTCACCGGGGTGCGGATGCTCCAACCCGCCCGGTACGCAAAGAACCGCACCCCCGATGGAGTGCGGCTCTGTTGAGGAGAGGGCGCCGACGACGAAGGGCTCAAACGCCTGTCTACCCACCCCCAGGAGACACACGTCGGCGCCGCTCTCTGGGTAAATACTAGTTGAAGTTGCGGTTAACGCAACGCGGTACCCCATCGTGGTGGGGATTTCGCGGCCGAAACGTGACCTTCGGTGGCGGGACGTCGAGTCGGGCGCGGTCGGGGCGACCCGAGTCGTCATTCGGCAGGAGGGCGCGAAGGGCATTACCCTTGGATGTTGTCATGCCGAGGCATGACAGGGCCCCATAGCTCAGGGGATAGAGCAGTGGTTTCCTAAACCATGTGTCGCAAGTTCGAATCTTGCTGGGGCCGCTCGTGAAGTGACGCGGAACTGTGCGCCGAACTCTCGACGTGTGGGCGATCACGAAGGCCGGCTTGGCCGGGTCAATCAAAGCGCAGTATCCGATTGGTCGCGAGGGTGGCGGGTCGTCGCGACCGCCTTGCACTGTCACGCATTTCGCGTTTTGTGCCGATCAAGATGGCTTGGAGGGGCCCACGGGCAAGCGTCGGGCGGAGGGTGCGCAACGCGTGCCTCAGTCCTGAGTGGTGGCGTCCGCTTCCAGTACGGCGGCGATGGCCTTGCGGTTGCCGACGATCAGTTTGTCGTGCTCGGCGGCGGACAATTCGGCCTGGTTCATCAGCCGCACCCGTACCGCCGACCAGGTCTCGTCGATCGCGACCTGGGAGACCGGGCGCCAGGCGAACTGGGTGAGCGCCGCCCACAGGCTGTCGCGGTTGATGTCGGGCTTGTTGCCCTTGGCCTTGGCCTTCGGGTAGCAGATCCACACCACCGGACGTTCGGCCAGCGGTTCGGATTGGGCCAGCCAGATCGCATCGAACTCGGCGCGGCTGTTGATGAACAGCACCGCCACGTCCACCTGCGGGGAGAGGTCGTCGACGAACACCGCGCCCGTCGGCAACGGCGACAGGAGCCGTTGGCCCAACTCGGGGGCCCAGGCGGACACCCACACCCGGTGATGGGGGCGGATCACCAGTTTCTCGGCGACGGTCTTGGTCACAAATGTAGATTAATGGCCCCACCGGGGTTGGGGGAGGTTGTCCGGGAAACTGCTCGCGTAGGATCGGCCTCATGAGTAGCTCCGGTCTTCGTCAAGCCCAACGCAAGATGTCCGAGGCGGGGGTGGACGAAACGGCCGTCGAGGTGTTCTCGCACTACTACCGGGCCCTGGCAGCCGGCGAGACCGGGATGATGCCCGAAGCCGAGATCGAACCGTTGCCCGATCCGGTGCACCTGGCCGAGGTCGAGGTGGCCGATGCCGACGCCCGTGATGCGCTCTCGCGCACCGTGGTGATCAAGCTGAACGGCGGTTTGGGCACCTCGATGGGCATGACCCGGGCGAAGTCGCTGCTGCCGGTGCGGGAGGGCAAGTCGTTTCTGGATCTGATCGCCGATCAGGTCGAGGCGGCCCGCGAACGGTACGACGTGGCCCTGCCGCTGATCCTGATGAACTCCTTCCGCACCCGGGACGATTCGCTGGCGGCGCTGGCCGAACACCCCGGGCTCGAGGTTGCCGGGCTGCCGTTGGATTTCCTGCAGAGCCAGGAACCGAAGATCCGCACCGACGACCTGACCCCGGTGTCGTGGCCGGCCGACGAATCCCTCGAATGGTGCCCACCCGGTCACGGCGACCTGTACCCGGCCCTGCTGGCGTCCGGACTGTTGGAGACCCTGCTGGAGCAGGGATACCGGTACGCCTCGGTGTCGAACGCCGACAACCTGGGCGCCACCCCCGACGCCCGCCTGGCCGGCTGGTTCGCCGGATCGGGTGCCCCGTTCGCCATGGAGGTGTGCCGGCGCACGGTGGCCGACCGCAAGGGCGGGCATCTGGCCGTGCGACGCAGTGACGATCAGATCGTGTTGCGGGAAGTCGCCCAGACCCCGGACGAGGACCTCGACACCTTCACCGACCACAACCGGCACCGGTGGTTCAACACCAACAGCCTGTGGTTCGATCTGCGTGCCCTGCACACCATCCTGACCGAGCGCAAGGGTGTGCTGGGCCTGCCGCTGATCCGCAATACCAAGCGGGTCGATCCGACCGATCCGGATTCCCCCGAGGTGTACCAGATCGAAACCGCGATGGGAGCCGCGATCGAGGTGTTCCCCGGCGCCACCGCCATTGCGGTGAACCGCAGCCGATTCCGGCCGGTGAAGACCACCGGCGACCTGCTGCTGCTGCGCTCCGACGCCTACGACCTGATCGAGGACGGATCCCTCGAGGCGGTGCGCGAGCACGATCCGGTGGTGAAACTGGACGACCGGTATTACAAGACGATCGCCGACTTCGACGCCCGATTCCCCGCCGGCGCCCCCTCCCTGCGCGCCGCCGACAGCCTCACCGTCACCGGGGACTGGACCTTCGGAGCCGAAGTGGTGTGCATCGGCGATGCGGTACTCGACGAGGCCACGGTGCCCGACGCCGAGCCGGGCCAGCCGCACAGCCTGCCCGCCGGCACCGTGATCGAGGGCTGATGCCCTGGTACGCCGCCCTCGGCCTCGCGCTGGTCGGCCACCCCCTCCCGGACGACATCCCGACTGCGCCGAACCACGGCCCCAATACGCCGGTTGAGCCGCCGCGCAGCGGCGCGTCGAAACCACGCGAGGTACACGCCGAACCGGGCCGGGACCATGCGCCGGTTGAGCCGCCGCGCAGCGGCGTGTCGAAACCCCGTGCGGTGCGCGCCGAACCGGGCCGGGACCATGCGCCGGTTGAGCAACCGGGCCGGGACCATGCGCCGGTTGAGCCGCCGCGCAGCGGCGTGTCGAAACCCCGTGCGGTGCACGCCGAACCGGGCCACACGCCGTCCACGCTGAAACCAGCGTCAGCACCCCCCGGCCCACCGTCCCCGGAGCGGATCGACGCCGCCCTCACCGCCGCCGGGTACGACCGGCACCGCCTCGCCCACCTGGTGACCGAGCGACAGTCGGCCGAACTCCCGTGGCCGTTCCCGGTTGCGGCCGAGCAGCGACCCGGCATCGGGGCCGCCCAGTTCGTCTCGGTGCTGCGTGAGGTCACCGATTACCTGGACGTGCATTCCTGGCAGCATGCCGCGCCGGCCCCGGATCGTCCGTTGACCGCCGACGAGCGACGACTGCTCGCCGACGTGCCACCCCACTGGAGCTGAGTCGGGTGCGACGCGAAGAGGCCCCCACCCCGGACAGGGGTGAGGGCCTCGAATGCCTTGACGGGCTACAGCATCGGAGCCCAGGAACCTCGGGCGATCAGGCCTGACGGTTCTGGAGCAGGTCGCGGATCTCGGTGAGGAGTTCCTCGGAGGTGGCCGCAGCCGGCTCGTCCTGCTTCTTGAAGCGGTCGCGCATTGCGTTGTAGGGCTTGACGACGAGGAAGTACACCACGGCAGCGGTGATCAGGAAGGTGATCACGGCGTTGATGAACAGGCCGACGTTGACACCCAGCAGGGTGACGGCGCTGAAGTCGGGCTGCCCACCGATCTTGCCGATGAAGCCCATCAGCACGGCGGTGAACTGCTCGACCACCGCGGCGAAAACGGTGCCGATGACAACGGCCACGGCCAGCTCGACCAGGTTGCCGCGCATCAGGAATTCTTTGAAGCCGCTCATTTCGTTTCTCCTTTCGGCGCAGTGCCCGCCAAGGGCTGTTTGGCTACGCCGACAGCAGAATCTAGCGCAGAACTACAGACAGCGCCGAACCGGAGAAGCCCGCCAACTGCGGGGCCTCGATCTCCGCGACCTCAACCAGTAAGGGAGTTCCGGCCCCATCGGTACTGAACAATCCGTCACCGGTGGCCTCCCGATGGGGCAGGGCCGCCACCCGGGCCGAGGTGGCCACCGTGATCGGCCCGTCCGGGCCGGTGGCCCACAGGTCGATCCGGTCACCCACCCGCAGCACCGACAACACGGTGCGGTCGGTCAGGGTGATCGGCACCAGAACCCGACCCGGTTCGGCGGTGTGCGGGGTGATCACACTCGCCTCGGTCAGCGGACTCCCGCGGGTCAACGGTGCTGCCACGAGCCGTCCGGTCACGTCCTGCGGGTCGGTGATCACCCGATCCGGAGCCGCCCCGGCCGGCCACTGGGCCACGGTCAGGTGTTCGGGCCCCACCGTCATGCCGCTGGGCAGATCGGCCGCTGCCACCAGCACGTCCACCGTCGGGGCCGGGGCGGGACGCACCGCCATGATCGTCGCGCCGACGGCCACCGCGGCCGCGACCGCAGCGACCCGCTGTCGGTGCCAACTCACCGCCCGAGAAATTGCTCGCCACCATGAAGTACTCATACCCCTCACGGTGGTACCGCGGCGGGGGAGTTTTCCCTCGAAGCCGGACGATTGTGGACAACGCTCCGGCCTGCCGCGGGGCTGTGGAGAACCTGGTCAGGACGAGCTGGTCGAGCCCCCGGAACTGCTCGAGGTCGCCGCCCCGGACGACGAGGAACTGCTCGATGAGCCCCCGCCGTCGGAGGACGAACCGCCGGCGGACGAGCTGCTGGAGGACGAGCCGGACGACTCCTTCGAGGACGAACCGGACGACTCCGACGAACCACCGCTCTTGGCCGAGGAACCCTTGCCCCGGCCCTTGGCGTCGTTGCGGCTGTCGGTCTTGTAGAAGCCCGAACCCTTGAACACCACGCCCACCGCGTTGTAGACCTTGCGCAGCGCACCCTCACAATCGGGGCACTCGGTCAACGCGGGGTCGGTGAACTTCTGGACGGCTTCGAGCTCGTTGCCGCAGGCGGTGCACCGGTACTGGTAAGTGGGCATGAACATTTCCTCGACGGTCACAGGCAAAGAACGATCTGGCACTCAAGCATAGCGACTGCTAACCAGGATGCCCGGACGCGACCGGCGGTGGGACGAGCCCCGGGGGCCGGCGTCCGGCTGCGACCAGTGCTTCGCGACGCACCCCTGCCCCGCCGCCACCATCTCCCGATCCTCCGGGGCCCCGCCGAAGCCGCCCTCGGTCAGGTGAGTACCGTCACTTATTCGGCCAACTCCTTCGGGTCGATGGTGGCGAACAACTCGGTCGGCGTGGCCACCACGTCGATGCTGCGGTCCCACGGCTCGATCGGCAAGACCTCGAAGACCTCGTTGTCGTCGACCAGGGCGACGGTCACCGCCTCCGGCGCGGCGTGCTGCAGGGCCCGGTCGTACCACCCGGCCCCCATGCCGAGGCGGTCGCCGCGGCGGGTGACGCCCAGGGCGGGGCAGATGATCACCTCGGCCTCGGCCAGAGCCCGACCGCCCAAGGCGGGGGTGTCCGGTTCGGTGATCCGGTGGGCGGCCACCCGCAACCGGTCGGGCCCGGCGTAGCGGGCCCAGTCGGGGTCGCGCAACGGGGCCTCGGCCGGCCCCAACACCGGCAACAACACCCGCACCCCGGTCGCCTGCAGGGCCGACACCAACTCCAGGGTGCCCGGCTCGTCGGGGCGCGACAGGTACCCGGCCACGGTCAGGCCCGGCCCGACCCGTCCGGCCAGAAAGGCCAACACCCGGGCGGTGCGTTCCCGGTCGGCGGCGGCGCGCTGTTCGACGTCCTGCAGGGATCGGGCCCGGCGCACCGCCCGGCGCAGGGTCTGTTTCGCGGCGGCCAGAGCCGCCAGATCCGCCGAGCTGGTGGGCATGGCGGGGGTAGGCGCGTCGCACGGGCCGTCCGGGGTGGTCATGGCCGTATGGTAGGCGCCATGGCACTGTTCGGACGCAAGAAGAAGAACGAGGTCGTCGACGAAGAGCCGGCCCCGCCGCCGTCCCTGCCCGACCCGCCCGCGACCGACGAGCGCGGGCTGCGCGCGGTGGATGCCCACCTCGACTACATCCTGTCCCTGGTCGACGAACTGCCGCCGTTCGGGCAGCACATCTCCGACTGCCTGGGGCTGAGCCTGAGCGAGAACATCGTCGCCGACATCGACGTGCCACAGTTCGACAACTCCGCGATGGACGGTTACGCGGTGCGCCACGAGGACATCGCCGAGGCCACCACCGACAACCCGGTGAACCTGGCCGTGGTCGGGCACATTCCGGCCGGGCAGGTCGCCGAGGACGAACTGTCGCCCGGCACCGCGATGAAGATCATGACCGGCGCGCCGGTACCGGTCGGCGCCGACACCGTGGTGAAGGTCGAGGACACCGATGCCGGTGACGAGGACGTCCGGGTGTTCACCCCGCCCCAACCCGGCGCGAACATCCGGGCCCGCGGTGAGGACATCGCCGACGGCACCCCGGTGCTGTCGATGGGCGACGTGATCGGCCCGCGCACCGTGGCATTGCTGGCCACGATCGGCATCGACACGGTGCTGGTGCGGCCCCGTCCGCGGGTGGTGGTGATCTCCACCGGGTCGGAACTGGTCGCCCCGGGCCTCGACCTGACCAAACCCGGCCAGATCTACGATTCCAACTCCTACCTGGTGGCCGCCCTGGCCGAGAAGGCCGGCGCGCAGGTGTACCGGGTCGGTGGGGTGGGTGACGATCCCGACGAGCTGCGCCGGGTGATCACCGACCAGTTGGTGCGCGCCGACCTGATCGTGACCACCGGCGGGGTGTCGATGGGCGACCACGACATCGTCAAGGAGATCGCCCCGTCCCTGGGCGCCACCGACTTCGCGAAGATCGCGATGCAGCCGGGCAAACCCCAGGGCTTCGGCCTGATCGGTGATGACGAGACCCCGATCCTGATGCTGCCGGGCAACCCGGTCAGCGCGTTCGTGTC
>JAAYAO010000353.1 GCA_012719335.1 Propionibacterium sp.
CCCCGGCGCAGGCCGAGGACGGCATCGCGCACCGGGCCGATCCGAACCCGGTCACCGGGTTCGACGCCCAGGGTGCGGGCCAGTTCGGCGTAGCGGATCGGCCCGCCGAGGTCACCGATCGGCAGTTGGAAGCCGACCGTGAGCACCACCCACCGGTGCGGTTGGCGTTTGAACATCGAGTCGCGGTACCCGAACCCGCAGTCGGCGGCGGCGAAGCTGTCGATCCGGCCGGTGCTGCGGTCGTACACCCGCACCCGGGTGATGGTTTGGGACACCTCGGCCCCGTAGGCGCCGACGTTCTGGATCGGGGTGGCCCCGACCAGGCCGGGGATGCCGGACAGGGTTTCCAGGCCGCTCCATTCGGCGTCCACGGTGTGGGCGACGAAGTCGTCCCAGGGTTCGCCGGCGGCGACGGTGAGCAGCGCTCCCCCGCAGGCGGCGTCCCCGCGCGGCGGGACGTTGGCGGTGATACCGCGGGTGGCGATCCGCACCACCCGGCCGGCGAATCCGTCGTCGGCGATCACCAGGTTCGACCCGCCGCCGATCAGCAACACCGGGGTGCCGGCCTCGTCGGCCTCGCGCACCGCGGTGATCAGCTCCTCCTCGGTGGTGGCGGTGACCAGCTCGGTGGCCGGGCCACCAACCCGCAGGGTGGTCAGTTCGGCCAGGGCACCGGGGCCGGATTCAGGCATGGGCCAGCTCCGCCCGGGCGGCGGCCAGAATCTTGTCCCCACCGCTGAGCACGTCCAAGCCGACGGTGATCGCGTCATCGGTCACCGCCGTCACCGTGCCGGTGATGGTCACCTCGACCCCCTCGTCGGTGTCGGGTACCACGACCGGACGGGCGAACCGGGTCTGGTAGCTGCGGACCCGTTCGGGGCCGCCGGCCCAGTCGGTGACCACACGCAGGGCCAGGCCCATCGTCAACATGCCGTGGGCCAGCACCCCGGGCATGCCGAGGGCGGTGGCGAAGCGGTCGGACCAGTGGATCGGGTTGAAGTCGCCCGACGCCCCGGCGTAGCGCACCAGGTCGGCGCGGGTCAGGGTGACGGTCAGCGCGGGCAGGGTGTCGCCGACGGCGGTCATGCGGTTTCCTCCTCGGCGGGGTGGGCATGCAGCAGGGTGGCGGTGACGGTGGCGACCTCGGCCCCGTCCTCGTCCCGCAGCAGCACCTCGGTGCCGACCATGTCGGCGCCGCCGCGTTGCCGCACCGAGGCGATCGTCAAGGTGGCGGTGATCCGATCACCCGTGCGGATCGGGCGCACGAAGCAGAACTTCTGGTCGGCGTGCAGAATCCGGTGCAGGGCCAGGCCGAGTTCTTCGTCGTCGAACAGTTGCTGCCAGGCCGCGGAGCTGATCACGAAGGCGAAGGTGGGTGGGGCCACCGCGTCCGGGCCGTGATGGACGGGGTTGCGCTCACCCAGAGCGGTGGCGAACTCCTCGATCTTGGCCTGTCCGACGGGGTACGCGGGAGTGGGTGGGTAACTGCGGCCCACGTGCTCGGCTGTAATCGGCATGGGGGTCAGGTTAGCCGTTCGTCCAGCGGCAGCAGCGCCACCTTCTGCCAAATCTTGCGCGACATGCCGGTGGTGAGTTCCTCGATGTCGGAGACGGTGGCCAGAATCGAGGAATCGGTGGACTCCTCGGCGAACAGGGCGGCGGCCTTGCCGATCAGGGACAGCATCTCCGAGCAGTAGTCGAAGTAGTTGGCCAACTCGATCGCGGTCATCCCGACCTGGATCGTGGCCGGCGTGTCGCGGAAGGACGAGTTGAACCGTTCGGGGTTCTTGGTCAACTGGTGCATGTCGATCACGTGCGCCATGGAACGCAACCGGTGCAGCACCGGCAGCGCCCGATGCCGTTCCAGCCGGTTCGGCAGCGCCCACAGGAAGAACACCGCGATACCGG
>JAAYAO010000354.1 GCA_012719335.1 Propionibacterium sp.
CACGGTCAACGTCGACCAGACCACCGCCGACGCGTTGGCGGACACGATCGAGGTCGCCCGGGTGGCCGAGCAACTCGGATTCGTCCGATTGTGGGTGGCCGAGCACCACAACATGGCCTCGGTCGGGTCGACCAATCCTCCGGTGCTGATCGCCGCGATCGCCGCGCGCACCGAGAAGATCCGGGTCGGATCGGGTGGGGTGATGTTGCCGAACCACGCCCCGTACGTGGTGGCCGAACAGTTCGCCTTGCTGGAGGCGCTACATCCCAACCGCATCGACCTGGGTCTGGGCCGGGCTCCGGGCACCGACCAGTTCACCGCCCGGGCGCTGCGTCTCACCGGCCACGACGACGTCGACCAGTTTCCGAACCACGTGCTGCAGTTGATGAGCTGGTTGGGTGACAACCGGCTGACCGAACCGCTGTCGGACCGGCTCTCGGTCACCCCGAAGGCGGTCAGCTACCCCGAGATCTGGTTGCTCGGGTCCAGCGGTTACGCCGCGCAGTTGGCCGGCATGTTGGGTCTGCGGTACTGCTACGCCCACCATTTCGGCACGCTCGATCCGGCGGCGGTGATGAACCTCTACCGCGAGTCCTTCGAACCGTCCCCGGTACTGGACGAGCCCTACGCGATGGTCTGCACCTCGGCGTTGAGCGCCGACACGGCCGAAGAGGCAGAGTTCCACGCCGGCCCGTCCCGGATGATGGCGCTGGAACTGCGCCGGGGCAATCCGCGCCGGGTGGTCTCCCCCGAGGTCGCCGCCGAACGCGGTTTCACCGACCACGAACTCGAACAGCTCAAGTTGTTGCCGGCGGTGAAGTTCGTCGGCACCCACGAGTCGGTGCTGGGTGAGCTGGACGCCTTGATCGAGGCCACCGGCGTCCAGGAGTTGATGCTGACCGGGTCGACCTACGGCGCCGCCCCGAAGATCAACACCTACCGAGCCCTGACCGAACGCTGGTGAACCGCTGGCGGAACCCGGCACTCGGTGCGGTGCTGCGAACCTCGCACCTCACGCAGAGTGACGCCCGCGGGTGTCTCTGCACCGAGCTTCGGCGGGTTTCGACACGGTCCGCGCAGACGCGGACCGGCTCAACCACCGTTGGTGACCTCCGCTGGTTGAGCCGGGCGCGCGACGCCCGCGTCGAAACCCCACAACCCCACACAGGAAAACGCCCCACGGGCGGCTCAACCACCGCGTTGGTGATCACCGGCCGCGATCGGCGTCCAGGTCGGCGAAGGTGCTGATCGTGCCGTCCTCGGCGTACTGCACCTCGAGCTGGGAGCTGTCGCCGAAGGTGATCAACTGGGCGTGGTCGGCGTTGGCGACCTGCAGCCGATGCACGTTGGCGTAGGTCTGCACCGCCAACCGGTCGTGCCCCGGGTACAGCTTGGTGCCGGTCATCAGCCGCTGCGCGAAGGTGTCCTTGGTGGCCACCGGCGCGGGTACCTGCTGGTCGAGCACCGCCAGGTAGAGCTTGCCGCCGGGACGGTTGGTGACGTACATCGCCTGGGCGCCGAGCAATCCGACCGCGGCGATCGCGACGGTGCCGGCCGGCCCGAGACCGACATCGCGCACCTCGGTCAGTTCGAACTCCGGCTCGTCGAGTTCCCAGATACCGTAGGTGGGCGCCTGCCGACGCAACCAGCGGCCCGGGTCGAAGATCGGCGATCCGAGGTCGACCCCGAGGGACTCGTTCGCCCATCCCCACAACCAGGTGTTGTCGACCTGGGCGTAGGAACCGAGCACCGCGATCTGAACGGTCAGCTCACCGAGGGTCAGCGTGCCCGCTCCCAGGTCGACGTCCCACCCCGAATCGTCGTGCATGCTCGCCAGCGCTGCCTGCCGTTCGGCCACCACCGCCGAGTAGGCCGCAGCACAACGGTTCAACTCGTCGTGGGTTCGTTCCTCGGACATCGGACTCCTGGGCGCTAGCGGAATGGGCTCGGCAAGGCTACCAAGCCCCGGACCTCGACTCGACGTCAGTCGAGGTAGTCGCGCAGCACCTGCGACCGGGACGGATGCCGCAGCTTCGACATGGTCTTCGACTCGATCTGGCGGATCCGCTCGCGGGTCACGCCGTAGACCTTGCCGATCTCGTCCAGGGTCTTCGGCTGTCCGTCGGTGAGGCCGAAGCGCATCGAGACCACACCGGCTTCGCGCTCCGAGAGGGTGTCGAGCACATCGTGCAACTGCTCCTGCAACAGGGTGAAGCTCACCGCGTCCGCGGGCACAACCGCTTCGGAGCCCTCGATCAGGTCACCGAACTCGGAGTCGCCGTCCTCGCCCAACGGGGTGTGCAGCGAGATCGGTTCGCGGCCGTACTTCTGTACCTCGACGACCTTCTCCGGGGTCATGTCGAGTTCCTTGGCCAGCTCCTCCGGGGTGGGTTCGCGACCCAGGTCCTGCAGCATCTGGCGCTGCACCCGGGCGAGCTTGTTGATGACCTCGACCATGTGCACGGGGATGCGGATGGTGCGCGCCTGGTCGGCCATCGCGCGGGTGATCGCCTGCCGGATCCACCA
>JAAYAO010000355.1 GCA_012719335.1 Propionibacterium sp.
AACGCGGTGGTCGGGATGCCCTTGCCGTCGTCGACCCGCTCCCCCATGAAGTTCGGGTCGATCGCGTGAGCCATCGCCTTGCGGATCCGCACGTCGGCGGTATTGGAGCCCTCGCGGTGGTTCATCAGGATCAGTCGGCCGAGGCTGGACACCTCCATGAAGCCGGCGAAGCCACTTTCGACCGCTTCGGTGACGATCTTGGCTTCCCGGAAGTAGCCCATGTCGGTCTGACCGCTCTTGAGGGTGTCGAAACGTCCCGATTCGTCGGTCATCTGGAAGAAGCGCAGCGACTCCAGGTGCGGGGTGCCGTTCCAGTAGTCGTCGCGGCGGGTCAGGATCAGTTCCTCCTGCGGGGCGTACTTCTCCAGGGTGAACGGCCCGGCCCCGATCGGGCTGAACTCCTCCCCCTCCCCGTCGGAGGATTCGGCCACGATCATGCCTGGCGCGGTGGCCAGCAGGTAACCGAAGCCCGACCAGGGACGGTGCAGGGTGAAGGTCACCTCGAGCGGCCCGGTGGCCTCGGTGGAGGCCACCGACACCTGCCACACCGCGGTCTGGCCACCGTTGCCCTCGACGTAGCGGTTGATGCTCCACACCACGGCCTCGGCGTCCAGCGGGGTGCCGTCGCTGAAGGTGACGCCCTCGCGCAGGGTCAGCACGTAGGTCTGGTCGTCCTCGGTCTCGAAGGACTCGGCCAGCCACGGTTCGTATTCGAGGGTTTCGTCGTTGTGGCGCAGCAGCACGTCGTAGATCGCGGCCATTTCGATACCACCCGAGGAGCCGGTGTTGATCGTCTTGACCGGGTCGAGGCTGCGGGCCTCGGAGTAGGTGGCGAAGTTGAGTTGGCCACCCTCGGTCGGTTCGGCGGGGGTTTCCTGATCGCCGAAGGTGCCGTTGCGGTACACCGCGTCGGTGCCGCCGGCCGGCTCGTCGGTGCCTTCCTCCGCGGTGCGAGCACAGCCGCTCAGCACCAGGCCGAGGCCGAGGAATCCTGCTGTCAGTTTCATCGCCGTCGTGGCGAATTAGGTTCTCTTCACCGGCGAAGTGTGCCTCCATCCCCGGCGGTGCGGTCACGCCGAAGGCTCGGGCAGCGGGAACGCGCGTACCACCGGCCGGGTGCGGCCCGTCGGAATCGGTACTCGACTCCCTCGGCTCCGCACCCGCCGGTGGCAGGGGGTCAGCGAATCACTCGGCCTTGAAGGCCTCCCCGAGCAGCACCACCGAGTCGACCGACGGGACGATGCCGTGCACGTTGTCCTGCCAAGTCACGTACTCGGGGGTGGCGCCCAGCGAGATCGACGGGACGGTGTCGTTGTAGCGCTGCTGGATCTTCTCCAGCACCTCCTTCTGCGCGTCGCGGTCACCGGCTTCCATCAGTTCGATCACCAGCGCGTCCATCTCCTCGTCGGCGTAGGCGTTGGGGCCACCGCCCTGGGAGTGGAAGGACTCGTACATCTCCGGCAGCACGCCACCGTCGGGCACCCCGAAGCTCCACACCACGGTGTCGAAGTCGCCGGTGACGTAGATCGACTGCACCAGGTCGCTGACCGACTGGGCGTTCTGGATCTCCACGTCCAGGCCGACCGCTTCCCACTGCGCCTTCAGCGACAGGCCGAGTTCCTCACCGGCGTTGGCGACACCCAGGAACCGGACGGTGCCGGGGTGTCCGTCGGCCTTGGCCTCCTCGACGAGTTTGCGGGCTTCCTCCTGGTCGTACGGCAGCGGTTCGGTGTCCAGGGTCCATTCGGACTCCTCGGGGAACATCGCGGTGGTGGGCATGCCCTCACCATCGAACTCCTGGTCGGCCACGAGCTGGGGGTCCAGGGCCATCGCCATCGCCTGCCGGATCCGCACATCGGAGGTGTTGGCCTCCTCGCGGTGGTTCACCAGCAGCAGCCGGCCGAGGCTGGAGACCTCCATGAAGCCGGGGTAGCCGGCGTCCAGCGCGTCGACCACCACGTCCGGTTCGCGGATGTAGGCCACATCGGTCTGGCCGCTGGTCATCGTCTCGAAGCGTCCGCTTTCACTGGTGATGGTGAAGAAGCGCAGCTTCTCCAGCGGCGGGGTGCCGTTCCAGTAGTCGTCGCGGCGGGCGAGGATCAGTTCCTCCTGCGGGGCGTACTTCTCCAGGGTGAACGGCCCGGCACCGATCGGGGTGAAGTCCTCACCCTCGCCCACCGACGATTCGGCCACGATCATGCCCGGCGCGGTGGCCAGCAGGTAGCCGAAGCCGTCCCACGGACGGGTCAGGGTGAAGGTGACCTCCAGGTCGCCGGTGGCTTCGAACTTCTCCACCGCCAGCAGCCACACCGCGGTCTGGCCGCCCCGTCCCTCGACGTAACGGTTGATGCTCCACACCACCGCGTCGGCGTTCAACGGGGTGCCGTCGCTGAAGGTGACCCCCTCGCGCAGGGTCAGCACGTAGGTCTGGTCGTCCTCGGTGTCGAAGGACTCCGCCAACCACGGCTCGTACTCCAGGGTTTCGGAGTTGTGCCGCAGCAGCACGTCGTAGATCGCCGACATCTCGGTGCCACCGGTGGACCCGGTGTTGATCGTCTTGACCGGGTCGAGGCTGCGGGCCTCGGAGTAGGCGGCGAAGTTCAGGGTGCCACCCTCGGTCGGTTCACCGGGAGCATCCTGCTCGCCGATGATGCCGTTGCGGAACCGCGACTCGGTGGTTTCGGTGTTGCCACCGTTGCCGCCGGTGCCGTCGGTGTTCTCGTCGTCCCCGGTGCGGGCGCAGCCACTGAGCACCAGGCCCAGGCCGAGCAGACCGGCGGTGAGTTTCATCGCCCACGAGGCGGAATGCGTTTTCTTCATCACAGCAGCAGTGTGAGCCGAGTCACTCAACCGTTCAAGCGCGATTTCCACTCACCAACACCGAGTCCACTCACTTCGTTCACCATCGGGATGCGTCCTGCCCTCCGACCGGGCGGGCGCCCTAGGCTGACGGTCATCCCCACCCGGCAACCGCGGAGCGCCCCGATGATCACCCCCTTCGACGATTTCCCGATCCATCAAACCCCTTCGCCGGTGACCCAACCCGGCACCAGCGACCCGAACTTCTACGACCGGTTCTATTTCGGTGGCCACGATGCGGCCGGCACCGTGGTGTTCGCCGCCGCGATGGGCCTGTACCCGAATCGCAATGTGATGGACGCGGCCTTCTCGGTGGTCGTCGACGGGGTGCAGCACTGCGTGTTCGCCTCCGGCCCACTGCCCCGTGACCGGCACACCGGCATCGGCCCGATCAGCGTCGAGTACAACGAGCCGCTGCGTGTGCTGCAGTTGCTGGTGGACGATCCGGAGTCGGGTCTGCGGGCGGAGTTGACCTTCCGGGCCCGTACCGCCGCGGTGGCCGAGCCCCGCCAGACCACCCACCGCGAGGGGGTGTTGATCATGGACTACACCCGGATGTCCCAATGGGGCACCTGGTCGGGGCGGATCAGCGTCGGCGACACCACCCTCGAGGTATCGGCCGATCGGGTGGTCGGGGTGCGCGACCGGTCGTGGGGAGTGCGCCCGCTCGGGGACCGGACACCGACGAACCTGCCGGCCCGCACCCCACAGGTGTTCTGGTTGTGGGCCCCGCTGCACTTCGATGACGTGTGCACCCATCTGGCGGCGTTCGAGTTGGCCAACGGTTTCCGCTGGCTGGAGCAGGCGGTGCTGGTGCCGTTGTTGGACGACCCGGCGGCCTCCCCCACCTGGGGTGCGGACGCCCCCGCCCCGCAGCTGGTGCGCAACGTCGTCCACGACCTGACCTGGCGACCCGGCACCCGGGAGATCGCCCGCGCCGCGATCTGCTTCGACACCGCCGACGGCCCCCAACGGATGGAGCTCACCCCGGTGGCCACCTTTCTGCAGAAGGGCATCGGGTACGGCCACCCGCACTGGCTGCACGGCCGGGCCCACGGGGAGCTGACGGTCGGCCGGGAGACCTATGTGCTGGCCGACGTCGACCGGGAACAGTACGAGAACGTGCATGTGCAGACCGTCTGCCGGGTCACCTGGGGCGACCGGGAGGGCGTCGGCATTCTGGAACAGTTGGTGCTCGGCGACCACGAACCGTCCGGGCTGACCGGCATGTACGACGGCTGGCGCGCGGGGTGAAACCTGTTGCCTCGGTGAGCGATCCGGATGAGTTCGAAGAGTTCAACGGCTGGCATCCCGATGTGCGACGCAGCGAGATCGAGGAGTTCGACCTGATCGATGCCGAGATTCTCCTTGACGGCGACGGGTCAGGCCACGGATACCACCGATTCGGATCGGGCAAGCGCAAGTCGGAGTTCCCGGAAGGTCTTTCGTGCGAAGGAGCCCGGTTCATGTTGCCCGCATGTTGCCCGACAGCATGAAGAAGGCCCCTGGCTCTGGTTATTCACCGTAGTCAGAGGCCGGTCTGAAGTGGCTCCCCCGACTGGACTCGAACCAGTAACCCTTCGATTAACAGTCGAATGCTCTGCCAATTGAGCTACAGGGGATCGCTGTGCTGCGACCAGTAACTGTAGCGCACCGGCGCGAAACTGCCCAATCGGTATTCAGGCGGCCAGGTACTCCCCCAACTGGCTCGGGCAGACCCCGCGCAGGTGCTCCAGGGCACGGTCCTCGAAACCGGCGACCTGTTTGGCGCTGAGCCCCAGCACGTGGGCGATCTCGGCCCGGCTGTGCGGTCGTGCGCCAATGCCGAAACGCAGTTCGATCACCCGGCGCGGCAACCGGTCGAGGTCGTCGAGCATCCGGGCCACGTGCTCGGTGGGGATGCCGTCGGGTTCGGGGTCGGCGGCGACGTCGACCACGTCGGGGGCGAGCCCCTGCCAGGGGGTGAGGTGCTGCAGCCGTTCCTCCACCCATTCCAGGCTCCGTCCGGACGCCTCGGCCAGTTCGTCGGGCTGCACCGGGCGTCCGTACTGCTGGGTCAGGGTGTCCTCCAAGCCACGGAGTCGGTGCCATTCCTTCAGCCACCGGGGCCCGCGGCCGACCAGTTGGGCTCTGGCCCCGAACACCGCCTCCCGAATCCAGGTCACCGCGTAGGTGCCGAATCCGCCCCGGCGGTGGTCGTAGCCGCGCACCGCCCGGTCCAGCCCCAGCACCCCTTCCTGGTACTGGTCGTCGCGATCGTGGCTGCGCCATTCGTGCGCGACCACCCAGGCCACCAATCGCAGGTTGGCCAGGATCATCCGGTGGTGGGCGACCACACCCCGGGCCACCAGGATGCGTCGTTCGGTCTCATCCAAGCCGTCGGCGTGGGCCGCGAGCACCCCTGCCTCGATGGTCGCGGCCAGGTGGGTTTCCTGTTCGAGGCTCAGCCGTTCCTGCGGGTCGTCATGCCACAGGTCGGCGAAGAGTCGTGGGTCCAGATCATCGACACTGTTCATGCCCCCAGCAGATCGCCGGGCGGAGCTCGGGCCAATACCGGACGGCGAATCGGTGGATGACTCCCCCGGACAACACCGGTGTCTGTGGACGGTTCACAGGGGCAGGTCGGTGTTGGTGATCACGCTGCGCTGGACGAGTTCCTGGCGGGTGCTCTCCAGGCCGAGCAGGGTCGAGAACATCTGGTTGTACTCGGCCTGGTGCTCGACGGGGTTGGTGCGCATCAGCTTCGATTTGAGGTCGTCGATCCGGCGGGTCACCGTCAACACCTGCGGGCTCGCGACGTGCGCGGTCACGTAGGCCGCGTCGGGCCGGCGCAGGGCGGTTTCCACCCCGAGGGCGGCCAGCAGGCGCAGCACCGTGGGATCGTCCACCACCTCGCGCAGGGCCTGCACCCACTCCGGCCCGGCCGCGGTCGGTTCGGCCCGGGTGACCGCCCGGAAGATTTCGCGGTAGGCGGGGTGCCGGAAGTCCTCCTCGGTCAGCCCCGACCAGTCGGGGCCGAACAGGTCGGGGCGGGCCACCAGCAGTTGTGCGGTACCCCGTTCGACGCTGAGCTCCCGTTCGTGCGGGTCGGGCCACGGCACCCCACTGGGGGCCGGTTCGGGGACGGGCTCGGGTGCGGGTTCTGCCTCGACCCGCGGGCCGCGACTGGCGGCGGCATGTACTTCGCGGCGCACCTCGTCCAGATCCATCCCGAGCAGTTGGCTCAGCTCGCGGGCATAGCCGCCGACCATCGACCGATCCCGGATGCTGGCGACCAGCGGGGCGGCTTCGCGCAGGGCGGCGAGCCGGCCATCGACCCGGTCGAGGTCATGACGGTCGAGCACGTTCTGCATCACGAACCGGTACAGCGGGATCCGACGGGCCACCAGATCACGGACGCCTTCGTCACCGCGTTCCAGCCGCAGGTCGCACGGGTCCAGGCCGGTGGGTTCGACCGCCACGTAGGTTTGCGCGATGAAGTGGTGGTCGCCACCGAACACCTTCAGTGCCGCGGCCTGCCCGGCGGCGTCACCGTCGAAGGTGAAGATCACCTCACCGGCGAACGCGTCGCCACCCATCAACCGTTGCAGCAGCCGGGCGTGGTCGTCGCCGAAGGCGGTGCCACAACTGGCCACCGCTGTGGTCACCCCGGCCAGGTGGGCGGCCATCACGTCGGTGTACCCCTCCACCACCACGGCCTGGTGCCGTTTTCCGATGTTCTGCCGGGCCAGGTCGAGCCCGTAGAGCACGTGCGATTTGCGGTACACCGGGGTTTCGGGGGTGTTCAGGTACTTGGCCGGCATCCGGTCGTCGTCGAACAGCCGGCGGGCCCCGAAGCCCAACACCGACGAGCCGGCGTCGCGGATCGGCCACAGCACCCGGCCCTGGAAGAAGTCCCAGCCGCCGGAGCGGATCAGCCCGGCCTTGACCAGCACGTCGTCGCCGAACCCGCGCGACCGCAACAGGCGAGCCAGATCGCGGCCGCCGCGCGGGGCGTACCCGACCCCGAAGTGTTCGGCCGCCGCGCGGTTGAAGCCGCGGCTGTCGAGAAACTGTCGGGCGGCGAGCCCGTCCGGGGCGGCGAGTTGTTCGCTGAAGAACTCCGCGGCCTGCTTGTTGGCCTCGATGATCTGCTGGCGCAGGCCCGGTTCGACCCGGGGGCCGCGCTCGTCGGTGTAGCGCAGTTGCACCCCGTACTTGTCGGCCAGGTGCTCGATCACCTCGGTGAACGACAGGTTCTCCAGCTTCTGCAGAAAGCTGATCACGTCCCCGCCCTCACCACAGCCGAAGCAGTAGTACAGGCCGCGGCTGGGGGTCACCTGAAAGCTGGGGGTCTTCTCCTCGTGAAACGGGCACAGGCCCTTCAACGACCCGCCCCCGGCCTTGCGCAGCATCACCGTGGCGCCCACGACGTCCTCGATCCGGGCCCGTTCGCGCACCAGCGCCACGTCCTCGTCCCGAATCCGACCCGCCATGGTGGGGAGTGTAGCGCTAGGGTCGCAGTGCCCCGGCCAGGTCGGCCGGCAGCAGTCGGGCGAGCCGGATGAACCGTTCGGCGGCCACCACGGTGCCGGTCTGGGCGGCCAGGATGCCCAACAGCACCAGCACCTGGGCGGCGCCGGCCTGGATCGGTGAACCGCCACCGAGCAG
>JAAYAO010000039.1 GCA_012719335.1 Propionibacterium sp.
AACACCGTCGGCTACACCCCCTACCCGACGCGGGTCACCGAGGCCTTCGTCGAGGAAGCCGCCCGGGTGGGTATCGACATCTTCCGGGTATTCGACGCGCTGAACGACGTCGAGCAGATGCGTCCGGCGATCGAAGCGGTGCGGGCCACCGGCACCGCGGTCGCCGAGGTGGCGCTGTGTTACTCGGGCAACCTGATGGACCCCGACGAGAACCTCTACACCCTCGACTACTACCTGAACCTGGCCGAGAGCATCGTCGACGCCGGCGCCCACATCCTGGCGATCAAGGACATGGCCGGGCTGTTGCGGGCCCCCGCCGCGACCACCCTGGTCACCGCCCTGCGGGAGCGCTTCGACCTGCCGGTGCACCTGCACACCCACGACACCTCCGGCGGCCAGGTCGCCACCCTGTACGCCGCGGTACAGGCCGGGGTGGACGCGGTGGACGTGGCCAGTGCCTCGATGGCCGGCACCACCAGCCAGCCGCCCGCGTCGGCGCTGGTCGCCGCGCTGGCCGGCACCGACCGGCCCTCCAAGCTGGACCTGCGCGCGGTGATGGACCTGGAGCCCTACTGGGAAGCCGTCCGCCGGGTGTACCAGCCCTTCGAGTCGGGCATCCCCGGCCCGACCGGGAGGGTGTACGACCACGAGATTCCCGGTGGTCAGTTGTCGAACCTGCGCCAACAGGCCACCGCCCTGGGTCTGGCCGACCGGTTCGAGGCGATCGAGGAGATGTACGCCGCGGCGAACCGGATCCTGGGCCGGCCCACCAAGGTGACCCCCTCGTCCAAGGTGGTCGGTGACCTGGCCCTGCACCTGGTCGCGGTCGGCGCCGACCCGGCCGAGTTCGAGGCGAACCCGTCGTCCTTCGATGTGCCCGACTCGGTGATCGGCTTCCTGGCCGGTGAACTGGGTGAACCGGCCGCCGGATTCCCCGAACCCTTCCGGTCGAAGGCGTTGGAGGGACGCACCGTGAAGATCCGCGAGGAGGAGGTGTCGGCCGAGGACGAGGCGAAGCTCGCCGAGCCCGGACGGGAACGGCAGGCCACCCTCAACCGGCTGCTCTTCCCCGGCCCGACCAAGGACTTCGAGGCCGGCCGCGAGGACTACGGCGACCTGTCCAATGTGCCGACCCTGGAGTACTTCTACGGCCTGCGGCAGGGGGTCGAATCGACCGCCCACCTGGAGAAGGGGGTCAACCTGATCCTCGGCCTGGAAGCGATCGGCGACGCCGACGAACGCGGCCTGCGCACCGTGATGACCCAACTGAACGGCCAACTGCGCCCGGTGCGGGTGCGTGATGAGTCGATCCAGGTGGACGTGAAGTCGGCCGAGCGGGCCGACAAGAACGACAAGGGGCATGTCGCCGCACCGTTCTCCGGGGTGGTCAGCGTGACCGTCGCCGAGGGTGACGAGGTCAGCGCCGGCCAACAGGTCGCCACCATCGAGGCGATGAAGATGGAGGCCTCGATCACCACCCCGGTCGCCGGCACCGTCGAGCGGATCGCACTCGGAGCCGTCCAGTCGGTCGAGGGCGGCGACCTGGTCGTGGTGGTGCGCTGAGCCGTTCGGCTGTAACGCTGGTTGAGCCGGGCGCGCAGCGCCCGCGTCGAAACCCGGTGAGACTGCGCGCAGACCCGCGCCAGCGGATCAGGAGAAGAACCCGACCAGGGACGGCTCGGGACGGCCCAGGCCGGGGGCCAGTTCCGTCCACCGGGGGAAGCCGGCCAGCCAGGCGCTGATCGTGGCCACCACCTCGGCGCGTTCGGGTTCGGAGATCAGTTCGACCGCGTCGCGGTAGGCCTCCATCCGGGCCAGGGCGCGCGGGTGGTGACAGAACCCGACCCGCAGGCCGGGCAGGGCCGGCAGCCCGGTGCGCAGGT
>JAAYAO010000356.1 GCA_012719335.1 Propionibacterium sp.
CTGCCGGGCACCTGGTTCGAGCTGATCGAGAACCCGGGGATGCAGCAGATGATCGACGCCGGTATCGCCGCCACTCGGGACTGGGACGGCAGCAACCCGATTCACACGATGTCCCTGGGTGGCCGCTGACGCGATTCGTTCTACACTTGTGGAGTGAAATGAATTGCCATAGTGGGTGCCGGGGTGGCCGGGTTGGCCCTCGCCGCGGGGCTCGACCCGGCCCGGTGGGCGGTGACCCTGCACGAACAACGGGACGACGAGCCCGTCCTCGGTACCGCCTTCGCGATCTGGCCGGACGTGCGCGCCGTGCTCGGTGAGCTTCACCATGACCGGCCGACCGGCCGCGCGCGACACGCTCACCGCGGCCCTCGGACGCCTGATGGGGTGAGCGCACGCGGCTATTCTCGGGCCCATGAGCACCGATCACGTTCTGCTCGAGGCGGTGGCATCCGGTGCGATCGAGGCCGCGATGGCCCGGCCCGACCCGGATTCGGTGGCCGCGGCAACCGCGCTGCGCAAACAGTTCGCCCCCGAGGTCGCCGCGGCCGCGCTCACCCAGGCCGGTCTGCGCCGCCGGGCGGTGACCAAGTTCGGTACCGCCGCGGCCGACTGGTTCTTCACCCCCGACGGCTTGGAGCAGGCCACCCGGCCCGAGGTTGCCGCCCACCGGGCCCGCCGACTCGCCGCCGCGGGAATCCGCCGGGTGGTCGATCTGGGCTGCGGGATCGGCGCCGACTCCCGGGCCTTCGCCGAGGCCGGCCTGGACGTGATCGCGGTCGAGCGTGACCCCGCGACGGCCATGGTGGCCCGGCTGAACCTCGAACCCCTCGGCGTCGAGGTGCGCCGGGACGATGCCGAAACCGTGGCCGCCGATCTGCTCGGCGACAGCCACACCGCGTCCTTCTGCGACCCGGCCCGCCGCGGGGCCCGGGGCCGCACCTGGGACATCAACCGGTTCACCCCACCGTGGGAGTTCGTGTCCGGGCTGCTGGCCGGCCCCGCAGTGCTGAAGCTGGGCCCCGGGGTGCCCGCGGAGTTCATCCCCGACGACGTGGAGGCGGTCTTCGTCAGTCACCGCGGCGACCTGGTCGAGGCGGCGATCTGGTCACCCGCCCTGACCGGGCAACCCGGCCGGGCCGCCGAACTGCTCGGCACCGACGGCACCGTGCACCGGATCGAGACCCGTCCCGCCCCCGGCCGGGTGCTCGACCGGCCTCCCGAGCCCGGCGAGGTGATCCTCGAACCCGACCCGGCCGTCCTGCGCGCCGGCGCGGCCGACACCCTGGCCGAGCGGCTGGGTGCCCGGCGGGTCGCCGACCGGGTCGGCTACCTGGTGCTCGACCACGACCCGGCCGGCCCGTTCGCCCGGGGCTACGAGGTGCTCGAGGTGCTGCCCCACAAGGAGAAGGAGCTGCGTGCCTGGGTGCGAACCCACCGGATCGGGGTGCTGGAGATCAAGAAGCGCGGCGTGGATCTCGACCCGGCCGTCCTGCGCCGCAGACTCCTCGGCGGAAAGGGCCACGGCAAGGCCACGGCCACCCTGTTGCTGACCCCGACCAGTGCCGGTGCCCGCGCCCTGGTGGTGGAACCGGTCAAGATCGTGTGAGATCTTGCGCGCTCTGCGCACAAGATCTCACACGATGAATCGCTCAGACCAGATCGGTTTCCTGCGGGTCGTTCACCGCATCCTCGTGGGTGGGATGGGTGGTGCCGTGTTCGTGCTCCGGCGGGGCGTAGA
>JAAYAO010000357.1 GCA_012719335.1 Propionibacterium sp.
CCAACGGTCGCAACACGAAAGCGGCCCGGCTCCCAGAGGGGAACCGGGCCGCTTGTGCCGAATCAGCCTGCGGCTTCGGGGTCGGCGGCCGAACCGTGGTTCAGCGCCTCGATCAGGGCCCCGTTGAAGGCGGGCAGATCGTCGGGGTTGCGTGAGGTGATCAGGTTGCCGTCGACCACCACCCGCTCGTCCACCACCTCGGCTCCGGCGTTGCGCAGGTCGGTGCGCACGCTGGGGTAGGCGGTGACCGTCCGTCCGTTCAACACGTCGGCCTCGGCCAGCACCCACGGGGCGTGGCAGATCGCGGCGACCGGCTTGCCGGACTCCACGAACGCCTTGATGAACCGCACCGCGTCGGCGTCGGTGCGCAGGGCGTCGGGGTTGGCCACCCCGCCCGGCAGCACCAGGGCCGCGTAGTCGTCAACCGAGGCCGCACCGACCTCGGCGTCCACCGGATAGGTGTTCGACTTGTCGAGATGGTTGTAGGCCTGCACCTCACCCGACTCGGGGCTCAGCAGGCGAGGGGTGTATCCCGCATCGCGCACCGCTGCCCACGGGTCGGTGAGTTCGATCTCCTCGATGCCTTCGGCGGCTACGAGGAAGGCCACTTGCTGGGAGTCGGTCATGAATGAGTACCTCCCGGTATCGGTTCAGGGTGTCGGGTTCTCCGGACGGGGATCCTCCCCGCCCTCCCCCGGTTCGTTGATCGACTGGGTGAACTCCTGGTCCGCCTCGGGATACCCGGTGCTCCGGTCAGCCTGCTCGGTGGTCGGCTGCTGGTAGTCGGCGCTGGATCCCGGCTGACCCACCCCGGCCCGGTCATGGCTCTGTTCGGACATGTGTCGTACCTCCTGGCCTGCTTGTTGGGCATGACCACGGACGTCCTCGGCGGACGACTGGGCATGGTCACGCACGTCCTGAGCTTGGACCTTACCCTCGTCGGCAACCACCCGGGCCGAATCCGAGGCGGAGGCCTTGACGTTCTCCACCGCCTCCTGGGCCTGCGGCTTCAGGTGTTCGGCGGCTTCCTTGGCCACCTCGCGTCCCTGCTCCATCAACGGCTGGGCGCGGTCCTTCAGGTCGGCGGCCAACTGCTGTTCCTTGCGGCTGGTCGGCATCAACCCGCCGATCAGGGCGCCGATGCCGAAGGCGATCAGGCCGGCGGCCAGCGGGTTGCCGCGGGTGCGCTGCTTGAGTTGGCGCGGCGCGTCCTGGACGGTGTCGCGGGCGTCGTGGCCGAACTGCTGGACGCGGTCGCCCATCGACGGCTCGTTGAGTTGCCCGTAAGGCTGGTCGTAGGGCGCGTACCGGTCGTCGTCGGCCGAGCCGAAGACCCGTTCCTTGAGGTTGTGGGCGCTGTCCTTCACGCCCTCGACCTGCCGCTTGACCACATTGCCGGGGCTGGCTTCGTCGGCCAGGGCGTTGACGTCCTGGCTCAGGTGCGCGCGGGTCTGCTCGATGTCGCGACGAATCGCATCGGGATCGTTGGTGGTCATCGGTTCTGTGCCTCCTCGCCCTTCAGGGCGTTCGGAATCTGGCTGACGGTTTCGGCGGTTCGAGGAGCGCCCTCGACCTTGTTCAGCGACGACTTGCCCGCCAGAGCAAGAATCGCCGCGATGATGGCCCAGAGGACCGCCACGATGACGGCGGCCCAGCCGAAGCGGGGTTCGTCCGACCCGATCAGGTGGGCGATGGCCCACCAGATGGCGATCGAGACGAAGATCAGCATCAGGTGCACGGCCACCCCGGCACCGGCGAGCATGCCCGCCCCCTTGCCGGCTTCGGTGGCGCTCTGACGCAGTTCGGCCTTCGCCAAGGCGACTTCCTGGCGCATCAGGGTGGACAGGTTCGTGGTCAGGTCGGAGAAGATCTCGCCGATCGACCGGTTGTCACCCTCGAGCTGGCGTTCGATCGAACGCCCTTCGGAGAATTCGTTGGGTTGATGGCTCATCAACGCTCACCCAGGCCCTCGAAGGGGTCCTCCCCCGGCTGCTGCCTGCGAGCGGTGCGTTCGTCGTACAGCTCACCGGAGGCGCGGCCGGGTTCGGCATCGCCCTGCCCGGGCTCGGGGTAGCCCCGGCCCTGCGGGTCGGCCCACCCGCCGGTGGTGCCCAGGGTGTCGTCGGGCTGGGTGCCCTGGTAGCCGACGGCTCCGCCCGCTGCGGGTGCACCGCCGTACGACGGGCCCCCGTGCAGACCGCCCGGCGCGGCGAAGCCCGGGTCGGCGGCCCGCTGGGCCGGGTCGGGCTGGAAGCCCTGTTCGTGGGCCATCGCCGGCGGCGCGTAACTGGTGCCGATGCTCCGGTTGCCGGTCTGCATCCGCCGGGCGTCCAAGGCCGGGTCGTCGGCTTCGTCATCGCGCGCACCACGGACGAAACGGCCGACCAGCAGGCCGGCTCCGGCGGCGATCGCCAGGAAGGTCCACGGGTTGCGGGCGGCGTAGCGGCGCACCTCGTCGACGGCATCGCGCGGCTCGTGGTTCTCCAGCCAGCCGGCCAGCCCGCGGCCGCGGTCGGCCAGTTCCTGGGCGGCCTTGGTGGCCAGCCCGTAGCGTTCGCTGCCCTGCACCATGCCGTCGAGTTCCTCGACGACGCTGCGCAGTTGTTCGGCGGCCTGGCGCTGGCCGTGGCCGGCCTGGGTGTTGACTTCGTTCAGTCCGCTGTCGACCAGGGTGCGGAATTCGTCCCGGGCGTCGCGGGCCACCGACTTGGCCTCGCGGCCGGCGGTGCCGGCGACGTCCTGGGCGGCGGTGGCGGCGTGGTCCTTCACCTCCGCGGCCTCGGTGACGGCATGATCCTTCACTTCACCGGCCTGCCGTGCCGCCTCATCCTTCGTGTCGCCCTGCGGGGAGTAGTGGTCTTGGCTCATCGTGCAGA
>JAAYAO010000358.1 GCA_012719335.1 Propionibacterium sp.
CTCTCCCGATACGGATCGAGGCGGGCATTCCGAAGGCCGTCAGCATGCTCGAACGGGGGTCGCCAAGGCACGCCCCCACCATGCCAGCCAGAGCACCGATACATCCTGTATTGCCGCGGGTTGCGCGAGGGTCGTGTGTCGGCTCCGCTTGCCGCAGCGCGGTATGCCTTCGTGTTGAACGCTGTCCGCAACGAGCGGGTGGCCCCGTTCCCGCACATCAGGAGTGGGGCGCTACGGCCTTACCCTTGCGGTATGGCCCTGCCTCGCCACACGACGGACGCCGCCCTGTCGGCTTGGCTCGCGCCCCGGCTGCTGCCGTGGGGACCGGCTGGGGTTCCGGTGGGTGCCATGGTGCCGACGGGCTTCGCGGCGTATGTGCGGGTCCTGCACCCCCTGCCGGATGGACGCCGCTGGCGGGAGATTGCTGCGTCCAATGGACGCGTCCTGCATCCCCTGGCGCAGTGGAGCCACATGTTCGACACCCTGCGCCACCCGAACCTGTGGCCGCCGGATGGCCATCTCCCGCGCCCCGACCACGACGCGCTGGTCGCGCACCTGCAGGCGTCTGGGGACGTGACCTACGCGGTGTGGGAGGGCTACGGGTTCTGGGGAGGCGGCGCGGTCGAGGCGCACCACCCCGATCTGATGACCTACGAGGTCCCGGTGCCGAGCCGGGTCCCGGGGGGTGCCGAGCCGGTGTTGGCCCTGCCGCACCGGCGCTACCACCTGTTCCGGGCGCCCCTGGCCGCGCACGAGACGTGGGTCGAGGACGAGAGCTTCGTGCAGTCGGCGAACCTCGTATGGCCGGACGACCACGGTTGGTGTCTGGCCACCGAGATCGACTTCGGGTTCACGCTGCTCGGTTGCGAGCGCGCGGTCGCGGACGCCGTGCTCGCCGATCCCGCCCTGGAGGCGTTCGAGGTTGGTGTGGACGACAACATGAGCTGGTCCGGGGACACCATCAATCCGGGACCCCGGCGGGCCTGACATGCTTTGTCGACCCGTCACGCTAGACCCGGCCGATACAGCACGCCCCACCTGCTGAACCCCTCACGACGCGTGAACCGGGCGCCAAAACGATTCCACTTGCGCTGGAGTTGGTGAAGCGCGAACATCCGCTCTTGCCGCGTTGGCGCGGTCGAGCTGAGGACGGCAGTTGACCTTGGCGAAGTCGATTTTCGTGGGGAGATCCATCGGCACCTCCGCCTGGATGGCTGCTACTCCGAACGCTGACGCGTCAGAGCCTTGTGCGGGTAGAGCCAGGTGGATACCTTCGGAACCCAGCCGATCTCCTCCAAAGCGATCGCGACCCGCTCCCTCATTACCCACAGGAACTCCGCGTTTTCAGCTTGATTCGGGTAGACGAAATCCACGAGGACGCCGACCTCAGTGTCCCCGTAGTCACCACCAAGCGCCTCCGTGATCGTGCCGCCCAACTTCCCGTACTGGAGATTGGCTGCGTTGTAGTTGGCGAAGCCGACCGACTCCGCGAGGGTCCTCGCCGAAACTGCCCGGGCGGATTGGGAGTGATGGAAGATGAGCATCTTCCGCTGCTTGGGGGTGATCTTCCCCGCGGCGTCCGCTGCCTCGAAGGCCCGGACGTACTCGTCGACGGTGGGGAGCATGAGCTGGCTCTCGTCCATGCCGCCATTATCCAACCAGAGCCGGCTCGCATGGCCAACAGTCGCCTAACGTGATGCGACTGCCGGCCGTGTAGGAGACAAGTACTTGGGCGTCAAGACACGGATTCGCCGCGACGACCACCGTGGCGTCGGGCTGGTGGTTCCGGCGAGCCGACGCACGCACATGCCGCCAGCCGTGCAGACCGAGCGCACTCAGGACGAGGCCGCACGCGAGGGAGGGACGTTGAGGTCCACAGTGTCGGTGACACGCGAGTTCTAGCCGCGCGAAATGGCGCCCGCGGCTAGCCTTGTTGCATGGCGGATCGATGGTCACCGCTCGATCGAGCGATCTATGGTGCCGAGGACGACGAGGAAATGGAGATGATCCTCGACTACCTCGAGCGAGCGATGGCCGACACCAAGTCTGACGACGCGGAACGGCTTCGAATAAAGCCCCCGGGTCAAGGCAACAACTCCTGAGTGGGTGGAATGGTCCTGCGCCAGTGATGTGGTACGCCTTAAGTACCCAGGAACCGTCTTCGCCGCATCGATCACCCACTGGCGATCGTCCGTCGGCATCGGTTCCCACACTGCGACCTTGGCGATCATTACGCACCCCTGTCCTCCCCTGTCTCGACGCTAGTGGACAACGCCCGGTTTATGGTGGAGAGCCGGCTCCAGACGGCCACTGGCCAATCCGTCCTCGAGCCGGCGTAGCAGTAGCCGAAGCAGAGCAGCACTCCCTCGCTGGGACGATGAGGGTCTTGAGCGACGACGAGTGTGCGAGAGAGACCAAGGGACATCGCCGACGCTCTCTCAACGCGGTTGATGCGGTGGCGATACCCTAACCTCGAACTGACTTCTAAGGGGAGGCGGCATGGGGCTCATCGACAAGGTGCTCGTCGGGGGGCTCGTCGCCCTGCTGGGTGCTGGTGTCCGCTCGCTCTATCAGGATGCGCAGGAGGAAAAACGCCGAAAGAATTCGCCGCTACAGTTCGAGCCTGAACTCACCCAGCAGGACTTCATTGCTATTGCAGAGCGGATAGCGAAGATAATGCCGCGATCGGATGGGGTCGAAGTCTCCGGGATGACCGCAATCCTGACAGTACGGTCGAATACCGGACTGACTTCTTGGACTGCAGAGGCCGACTTCAACGACTATGGGCGCCTGACTGGGCGTTACTGGTTGACAACAGAGAATGAACAGTCTCCAATTCCGAAGGTTTTCGCCGACGCACTCAAGGATGAGATTTTGGCCAGGGTGGGCTGACCTCGCGAGAGTGTTCGGTGACCACGTGCCCGCACCTTGGCGCAACGAAGTCATGCGACCCGAACAACCGGATGTGCCGCGGTGTGCGAGGGTAGCCTGTCGGCTTGGTGGTCACCCGAGCACGACCGCCCTCAATTGGCACCCCTCTGTGTCAAGGAGGGTCATGAAGCGAGCGGGAGCCGGGTTCTAGGATTGGGTGCAGCGGGTTCGGGAAGTGACTTCTCCGAAGTGCTGGCATGGGGCTGTGAGCCGGCCGCGCTGGA
>JAAYAO010000359.1 GCA_012719335.1 Propionibacterium sp.
CGGGCCAAACGATCACCCGCGATATCTGGCTGGACGACAAACTGGTGCGGGTGGCGATGGTGTCGGTGCGCGTCGACCCCGACCCGCGACACGGCGTGCTCGTGGTCGGCATCGACCTGTCCACCCAACGCGGCGAGGTCACCAACTCCGCGCGCACCTACGTTCTGGTCGGGTTGGGCACCCTGCTGCTCTCCGGGCTGGCCGGTTGGGTGCTGGCCGGCCAGTTGATGCGACCGATCGGCGACCTGCGCGAGGCCACCGGCCGGATCAGCGCCGAGGACCTGACCCGTCGGGTACCGGTCAACGCCGACGCCGACCCCGACCTGGTCGAATTGGCGCTCAGCTTCAACGCCACCCTGGACCGGCTGGAGGAGGGTTTCGTCGCCCAGCGGCGCTTCCTCGACGACGTCGCCCACGAACTGCGCACCCCGCTGACGATCATCCAGGGCAATCTGGAGTTGCTCGACGAGAACGACCCCGAGGACGTCACCCAGACCCGCGAACTGTTGATGGACGAGCTGGAGCGGATGCAACGGCTGGTGGAGGACCTGCTCACCCTGGCCCGGGCCGGACGCCCCGACTTCCTGCATCTGCAATCGGTGTCGGTACCCGACTTCGCCACCGAGGTGATGTCGCGGCTGCGTCCGCTGGGCGACCGGCGCTGGGGTTGTGTCTCGGTCGCCCCCGGGCGCATCACCGCCGACCGGCAACGGTTGATCCAGGCGGTGGTGCAGTTGGCCGCGAACGCGGTGAAGTTCACCGACGCCGGCGACGAGATCACCGTCTCGGTGCGCTGGGACGAACCGGCCCCGCCGGTGCGGGCCCGGTGCATGCACACCGACCGCTACCTGGCGGTGGCGGTGCAGGACACCGGCGTCGGTATCGCCCCCGAGGACCAGGAACGGATCTTCGAACGGTTCGGCCGCACCGACAGTGCCCGCCGGGTGGACGGCTCGGGGCTGGGGTTGGCGATCGTCAGCGCGATCGCCGACGCCCACGGCGGCACCGTGCAGTTGGAGTCCGAACCGGGGGAGGGGTCGACTTTCACCCTCTGGTTGCCCGGCCCCGCCGAGGTCGGTGCGGACCTCGACGACGACCTCACCGAGATCCCCGACGCCGACAAAGTACAGCCTGTCCAGGGGTGAGCCCCGGCTAGGATGTGCGGCATACAGCGAGGATGTGACGATGGCCAACATTTTGATAGCCGAGGATGAGGAACGCATTTCGCGGTTCATCGAGAAGGGGCTCAAGGCGGCCGGATTCACCACCGCGGTGGTGGCCGACGGGGTGAGCGCCCTCGATTACGCGTCCGGTGGTGATTTCAACCTGTTGATTCTGGACGTCGGGTTGCCGCGGATGGACGGGTTCGTGGTGCTGAAGTCGTTGCGGGCGATGGGCAGCGACATTCCGGTGATCATGTGCACCGCCCGGGATTCGGTGACCGACACCGTCGCCGGTCTGGAGGGTGGGGCCGACGACTACCTGGCCAAACCCTTCCGCTTTGCCGAACTGCTGGCCCGGGTGAAACTGCGCCTGCGCGGCGGTGGAACCGAGGCCACCCAGACGGTGCTGACCTGCGGTTCGCTGAGCCTGGACCTGACCACCCGACTGGCGAGCGTGCCCGGTAAGGAGGTCGAACTGTCGGCCCGGGAGTTCGCCCTGGCCCGCACCTTTCTGGAGAATCCGAATCAGGTGCTGACCCGTGATGTGCTGCTGTCGCGGGTGTGGGGTTACGACTACGACGGCGCCTCGAATGTCGTGGATGTGTATGTCCGTTACCTACGCACGAAATTGGGTGCGGAACGTTTTGCCACAGTTCGTGGAGTCGGATACCGATTACTGGAAATCTAACTCCCACGAAAATGCGGGCGATTGTCGATTTTCTCCCACTCGTGGCTAATATTGCCATATGAGCTACCGTGAAGACCTGATCCTGGCGGCCGTGCGAGCCTTCGCCCGCCGGGGCCCCGAAGGCACCACGGTGAACGACATCGCTGTTGAAGCCGGGGTCAGCCAGCCGCGGATCAGCCAGGTGTTCGGCAGCAAGGAGCACGCCTGGAAGGCGGCGTTCACGTGGGCGAGCACCGTGGTGGTGCAGGAGTTGACCGACCTTCTCGAACTGCGCGGTGAGCCGGTGCTGGCGTGGGTCGAGGTCAAGGACCGTCGTTCCGACGAGTTGATGGTGCTGCTGCACTGTCTGAGTGCGGCACGACACTTTCCGGATATGCGCCAGAACATGCGCGAGGTGCTGGGAGCGATGGCCGATGTGGCCAAGAATCGGGGATTCCCGGCCGACAGCTTCGTCCGGGACGGGTTGTTGGCCAGTGTCGAGGTGAGCCTGGGCGTCCGCTCGCTCACCGACGTGGTCTCGCTGCCCGCATGAGAGAGTTTTCATAATCATCTCATTGGCAACCAACCCGGGTCGGCGAGACTGAACCCATGAAGTGGATCGTCACAACTCTGGTCGGGGCAGTGGTGCTGCTCTTCGGGGTCGCGGTGTGGAACGTCGCCAATGCCGTGCCCGAGGGCCCCAGTGCCGGTGTTGCCGTGCACGAAACCGAGGCCGAACGGGCCGAACGTCTGCAGCGGGTGGCCGATTCACGCAAGGGCCAGGCCGACCGCGGTCGGATCGCCGGCCAGGCGGTGGAGGAGGCCAAGGCCGCCGAGGAAGCCGCCCGCCAGGCGGCCGAGGAAGAAGCCGCGCGCAAGGCCGCCGAGCAGGAGGCCGCCCGCAAGGCCGCCCAACAGAAGCAGCAGCAGTCGCAGCCCCAGCCCAAGCAGCCCAAGCCCGTCCAGCGTGACCCGGTGCCCCCGCCGGCCTACGACGATGACGACTGGGACGATGACGACGACTGGGACGATGACGACTGGGACGACGACGATGATGACGACGACTGATCGGAGCCGTGCGGCGCTGTGACATGCCGGGCCCACTAGGGTCGGATCATGCGCTATGTCGTGATCGTCGCCGGGGGAGCCGGCACCAGGTTGTGGCCGCTGTCCCGCAAGGGCACGCCCAAACAACTGCTGCCGCTGATCGGTGACCGTTCACTGCTGCGGATGGCCTTCGACCGGGTCGTCGAGGTGGTCGGCCCGGAACGGATCCTGGTCTGCACCGGCGCCTCCTTCGCCGACCGGGTGGCGGCCGAACTCCCCGAACTGCCCGCGGACAACATCCTGGGTGAACCGGTCGGACGCGATTCCCTGAACGCGATGGCCTGGCCCACCGCCGTCCTGGCGGCCCGTGACCCCGACGCCACCGTGGCGATCGTCACCGCCGACCACGTGATCGAACCGGAGGACACCTTCCGCGCCACCCTGATCGAGGCCTTCGAGGTTGCCGAAGCCGAGCCGGCCCTGGTCACCTTCGGGGTGGTACCCACCCACCCGCACACCGGGTACGGCTACCTGTGGCAGGGCGAGGCCCTGGCCGGGTCGGCGACCGTGCGGCGGGTGCGGGAGTTCCGTGAGAAGCCCGACCGGCAGACCGCGGAGCAGTACCTGGCCTCGGGGGAGTACTGGTGGAACTCCGGCATGTTCGTCTGGCGGGCCGAACACTTCCTGTCGGCGCTGGCCACCCTGTTGCCCGACGCGCATCGGATCGTCACCCGACTCGCCGCTGCACCACAGGAGCTCGCCGACCTCTTCGGGCACCTGCCCAAGGTCAGTGTGGATTACGCGGTGATGGAGCCGGTCTCGCACGGCCGCACCGAGCTGGCCATGGTTGCGGTCGAACTACCGGTGCAGTGGCACGACATCGGCGGATTCGCCTCCCTGGCCGGCCAGTTGGCGCAGGATCCGGACGGTAATGCCGTGGCCGGGGCGGCGGTGCTGCTGGACGGCGCGGACAACTTGGTGGTCAACCGGGGTGCCGACGGTCACCTGGTGGCCGCGGTCGGGCTGACCGGACACGTGGTGGTGCACACCGACGAGATCACCCTGGTCTGCCCGATGGCCGATGCCGAACGGATCAAGGAACTCGTGGCCGACGTCACCGACACCGCCGGTGACCACTACGCCTGACCTGGCTCACGCCCCGGCTCGACCGGCGGGTAGCCGGCCGCGATCAGCACCCGGGCCAGCGCCGGGCCCTCCCCGGGCGGCGCCCACTCCTCGACCCGGCGCACCACCTCGTGGTGATCGAGCAGCACCAGATCCCGGTACTCCGCACGCCGACCCAGCGCGGTCAGCACCGCCACCAGCACGGCCTCCCGGGTGCCGTGACCGAACAGGTCGCGGGCCGGGTCGCGGTACAGTCCGCGCACCCCGCCCGGTTCGTCGGTGACCAGATCGGGCCGACCTCGCACCACCGCCACCGGCCGTCCGGACAGCTTGCCCTTCACCAGGTCGGCCGCGGCCGCCAACTCGTCGGCCACCGCGATCGCGGTCACCGCCAGCGGGTTGCCATGCGGGTCCACCCGGCCGGCGTGGTCGTCGATGTCGAGTACGTGGGCGCTGCCGATCGCGTGATCGGTCTGCCCCTCCCGCCAAGCCCGGCCCGCGGTGTCGGAGATCACCACCCCGATCCGCCGACCGCTGCGTTCGGTCAGGGTGGCCCGGATCGCCCGGGCCGAGGCGTCGGGGTCGGCCGGCAGCAGCAGCACCGCGCCACCGGGCACATTCGAGCGGTCCAGGCCGGCGGCGGCCTGGGTGATGCCCTGACGGTTGCGCACGATCCGCACCCCCGGACGGTGCGCCACCACCTCGACGGTCTCGGCCGCCAGCACCTGCTCGTAGTCCTCCTCGGCGGCGAACCGGCCCTCGGCCTTGCTGACGATCTTCGAGGTCACCACCACGATGTCGCCATTGTGCAGGTGGTCGGCGATCGCATCGGCCAGCACCGCACCCAGGTCGGTGCCCGCGGCGATCTCCCCGATGCCGTCGGGGGCCCACACCGTCAGCCGCATCAGGCCCGCCGGCCCACGAGTTCTTCACCGACGGCCAGGAAACGGGCGGTGGCGGCCGGGTCGTCCATCATCAGCGGGGTGGCCACCGTCGGCAGCCCCTCGGCGGTCAACGCCTCGGCGGCCCCGGCGTCGGTGTCGTGCACCAACCATCCGTCCAGCAGGCCACCGGAATCGCGGTGGCCGTAATGGCGACCCACCCCGGCCGCGCTCACCTCGACCCCGATCACCGGCAGCAGGCGGTGCGCCATACCCAACACCGGGGCGTCCCCGATGATCCCCGACACCCCCAGTACCGGTGCCTTCGCCGCCCGGATGGCCGCCCGGATACCCGGTACCGCCAGCACCGGCCCGATGGAGACCACCGGGTTGGACGGGGCGATCAGAATCAGGTCGGCGGCCGCGATCGACTCGGTCACCCCGGGGGCCGGGCTGGTCTCCTTGATGCCGATCAGCAGGTGTTCCAGCGCGTCGGGTTCGGCGCGGTGGCGCACCCAGTACTCCTGGAAGTGCATCGTGCGGCGGCCGGACGGGGCCTCGGGGTCGTCGACGACGACGTGGGATTCGACCCGGTCCTCGGTCATCGGCAGAATCCGGATCTTCGACTCCGGGCCCAGCCAGCGGTGGCACAGGGCCGCGGTGACATCGGCCAGCCGGTAGCCGGCGTTCATCAGTTCGGTACGGATGATGTGGGTGGCGACATCACGGTCGCCCAGGGCGAACCAGGTGGGTTCTACGCCATAGGTGCGCAACTCGTCCATGATGCGCCAGCCCTCGTCGTTGCGGCCCCACTTGCGATCGGGATCGATGCCGTCGCCCAGGGCGTACATCATCGTGTCCAGATCGGGACAGACCCGCATCCCGTGCAGGGTGATGTCGTCGGCGGTGTTCACGATGACGTCGATGGTGGCCTCCGGGTGGGCGTGGCGCACGCCCCGCACGAAACGGGAACCGCCGACCCCACCGGCCAGAATCACAATATGCACCTCACCAGTCTTACCGCACCGCGCGCTGCGACACGACCCGGCGAAGTGTGTGGTCGTTGAGACCCCGGCACGGCTAGGGTGTGGCCGAGGTCGCCGCCGCGGTGGCCGGACGACGACGATGGGATCAGCAGATGCAGTGGCTGGAGAAACTGAAGGGATTTCGCGAGGTCGGCGCCTACGTGATGATGGGAGCCATCGGGCTGTCCATCCTGGCGGGCCTGATTCGGATCGCGGCCGCCGGTGAATACGACCCCGGCCTGGCGACCCGGGCCTCCTGGTACTACGGCGCCTTCCTGGCGCCGATCGCCACGGTGGTGCTGGTGTTGCTGGTGCTCTCGCTGGCCACCCAGGAGCCGAAGTCGCCGCGCGCCGGCATGATTGCCCTGATCGGCGCGATCGTGACCGCGGTGAGCGTCGCCGCGGCCTTCGTCTTCGGGCTGATCGGCCTCGGCAACGACTTCGCGGGAGCGGGGGACCTGCTGCCCTACCTGATCGGCTGGCTGGTGGCCCTGATCGTGCCGGTGCTCGGCGCGATCGTGCTGTTCCTGATCCATGTCGGCGCGAAGCCCGCCCCGGCCTACCAGCACCCGCAGCAGTACGGTTCGGCCGCTCAGGGGCAGATGGGCCCCGGGTACCAGGGCCAGCCCGGCGCGCCGGCTCCGGGGCAGCCCCAGGCCCAGCCGGGCCAGCAGCCCACCTGGGCGCCCGATCAGGCCTCCGGTGGGGCCTGGCAGACCGCCGGTCATGCCGCCAGCGGCGCGTCGGCCACCGAGTGGGGCCAACCCGGCCAGCAGCAGGGGTGGGCGCCGGGTTCGGCGATGAGTGCCACCGAGCACACCGGCCCGATCCCGACCGATCCGGCCCAGCAGCCCCAGCAGGGTCAGTCCGCCCAGCAGGGTTGGGGCCCCGGTTCGGCGATGAGCGCCACCGAGCACACCGGCCCGATCCCGACCGACCCGGCCCAGCAGCCCGGTCAGCCCGGGCCCGGCCAGTACGGTGCTCCGCAGCAGCCCGGCAACCAGTGGTCGGGGCAGCAGGAGAATCAGTGGTCGGGGCAACCGGAGAACCAGTGGCAGCCGGTCGACCCGAACGAGCAGCAGGGCGGCTATCGCTGACCCTCCCGCACACGCAACAGCCGAACCCGCCGTCGTCCGCACTTCGCGGAGGCGGCGGGTTGGCCATGTCCAGTGGGCGCGCCGAAACCCACGAAAACGGGTACTGGTAGATACCACTGGCGGTCTTTGGGCCGTTTTGCCGCTATATACCTCATCCGAGCTTGACGAACCGGTAACGACAAGCATGTAATTCCATCAGTGTTGTTTTTGGAGTCATCGGGTCGAGGGGGAACTATGCAGGACATTTGGGAGGTGCTCACCGACGAGGACGAAGGTCTCCTCGCCTGGCAGGAAGAAGCACTCTGCGCGCAGACCGACCCCGAAGCGTTCTTTCCCGAAAAGGGCGGATCCACGCGGGATGCGAAGAAGGTGTGCCAGTCGTGCGATGTGCGCACCCAATGCCTGGAATACGCCCTGGAACACGACGAACGGTTCGGCATCTGGGGCGGACTCAGTGAACGGGAACGGCGCAAGCTGAAGAAGCGAGCCGGATGATCAAGCCCGGGTAGGCCACGGCCGCCCGGGCTTGTTGCTTTCCCGGGCGGTGCCGGGTGGGCGGGTCAGTCGTCGTCCTCGTCGGCGGCCGGGTCGATC
>JAAYAO010000360.1 GCA_012719335.1 Propionibacterium sp.
CACGGCTACCAGGTGCACGTCGGGCCGATGAACTCCGACGTCGTCGGCGACGTCACGATCAAGAGCGCCGACCCCTACCAACACCCGGCGATCCGGTTCAACTACCTGTCCACCGAAACCGACCGACGTGAATGGGTCGAGGTCGTCCGGGCGGCCCGCCACATCCTGTCGCAGCCGGCCTTCGCCGCCTTCGACGGCGGGGAACTCTCCCCGGGCCCGCAGGTCGAAACCGACGAGCAGATCCTCGACTGGGTGGCCAAGGACGCCGAAACCGCCCTGCACCCCTCCTGCACCGCCGCGATGGGGGTGGGGGAGCAGTCGGTGGTGGACCCGACCTCGATGCGGGTGCACGGCACCGAAGGGCTGCGGGTGGTCGACGCCTCGGTCTTCCCGTCCATCACCAACGGCAACATCTACGCCCCGGTGATGATGGTCGCCGAGAAGGCCGCCGACCTGATCGCCGGCAACACCCCCCTGGCGCCCGAGTACCCGCCGGTGTACCGGGCCGAATCGGGGATGCCGATCTACCCGCCCGGTGACCACCGCAACGACCGGTGGGACGCGGTGACCGAGATTCCCACCGCCGTGGACGCCATCGCCGCGATGGGGGACGACGCATGAGCATCGCCGAAGCAACCCCCGAAAACACCACCCAACAACGGGGAATCCGCACCAAATGGGTGGTGCTGGGCGTGTCGATGGCGATCGCCTTCGCCGTCGCCGCCTGGGGCCTGATCGCACCCGAACACGCCAACGGGGTGCTGGGTACCGCGGTCGGCTTCATCGCCGAATGGACCGGCTGGTTCTACATCGCCCTGGCCACCGCGGTGCTGGTGTTCGTCATCGTGATGGGGGTGCGCCACTCCAAGGTGCGCCTGGGCAAGGACACCGACCGTCCCGAGTTCTCGACCTTCGCCTGGGCGTCCATGCTGTTCGCCGCCGGCATCGGCACCGACGTGATGTTCTTCGCCGTGGCCGAACCGGTCACCCAGTACATGCACCCCCCGCAGGGCACCCCCGAATCTCTTGAGGCCGCCCGGGAGGCCACCGTCTGGACGATGTTCCACTACGGCATCACCGGCTGGGGCATGTACGCCCTGATGGGCATCGCCCTGGGCTACTACGCCCACCGCAAGGGCCTGCCCCTGGCCGTCCGTTCGGCGCTCTACCCGCTGTTCGGCAAACGGATCCGTGGCCGGATCGGGGACGCGGTCGACATCGCCACCGTCGTGGGCACCATCTTCGGCGTCGCCACCTCGCTCGGCATCGGCGTGGTGATGCTGAACGTGGGCCTCGACATTCTGTTCGGCATCGAACAGGGGCAACCCGCGCAAGTGGCTCTGGTGATTCTCGCGGTGGGCACCGCCACCGTCTCGGCCACCTCGGGTGTCGACCGCGGCATCCGCATCCTGTCCCAGCTCAACGTGCTGCTCGCCATCGCGTTGGCCGGGTGGGTGCTGTTCACCGGCAACACCGCCTTCCTGCTGCGCGCGATGATGATGAACATCGGTGACTTCGTCGCGATGTTCCCCGGCATGACGCTCGACACGATGGCCTTCGATCACCCGGCCGACTGGATGAACGCCTGGACCCTGTTCTTCTGGGCCTGGTGGATCGCCTGGGCGTCCTTCGTCGGCATGTTCCTGGCCCGCATCTCCCGCGGCCGCACGATCGGTCAGTTCATTCTCGGCACCCTGACCATCCCGTTCTGCTACATCGTGATGTGGGTGACGATCTTCGGCAACGCCGCGGTGGAGCAGATCCGCGAGGGTGGCGACCGGGCGTTCGCCGAACAGGCGGTGAACAGTCCCGAACTCGGGTTCTTCAACCTGCTGCAGCAGTACCCGGCCGCCCCGGTGCTGGTGGCCCTGGCGACCTTCGTCGGCCTGCTGTTCTATGTCACCAGCGCCGACTCCGGAGCCCTGGTGATGGCCAACCTCTCCAGCGAACTGCCCGGCTCCGATGTGGACGCCAAGCCCGTTCTGCGGATCCTGTGGGCGGTCGCCACCGGTGTGCTCACCATCGCCATGCTGGCGGTGGACGGCATCCCGGCGTTGCAGAGCGCCACGATCATCATGGGGTTGCCGTTCGCGGTGGTGATGGTGTTGGTGATGCTCGGGCTGTACCGGGCCCTGGAGAGCGAGAAGGCCCACGACCTGGCGGTGCGGGAGTCGCTGACCTCGTCGCTGATCGGACGGGGCGCCACCGTCGCTCCCGGCACCTGGCGCAAGCGCCTGGGCATCTCCTTCGGGATCATCTCCGACCGGCAGGCCGAGAAGCACCTCGACCGGGTGGTGCTGCCGGCGTTGACCGAGGTCGCGGCCGAACTGAACGAGCGCGGTGCCGAGGCCGTCATCGTCGAGGACGAGGAACCGCCGACCCGCCGCGTCCTGCGTCGGATCACCCTCGAGGTGCGCGACGGGGAGACCCCGTTCCAGTACCCGGTGGTGGTGCGGCGCGTCCCGGCCCCGACCTACGGCGCCCGGATGATCGAGGCCGACGACACCAGTACCCGCGTCGAGGTGGCCCAACCCGCGGTTGCCGCCTACGACCTGATCACCTACGACCAGGATCAGGTCTGTCACGACGTGCTGGACGCCTACGAACGACACCTCGCCGCCACCCGCAGCATCGCCGAGGCGCACGACGAGGAGTGACCCGACGGTGGGCCCCGCGGGGCCCACTCAGGTCATCCCGGCCGATGCCGATGACTGAAAACGCACGTGAACGGCGCGTTCATCGCCCCTTGTGGCCGAATGACCCCCTGAAACCTGCGTTTTCAGTCACGGAGCCTCGGTACTCTTCACCGCGGCCAGCAGGTCGGCCCTGGACGGGTTGCGCAGCACCGCGGTACCCACCAAGGCGGTCGGAGTCAGCTCGTTGCCGTCATTCAACTCCCGAACCGCCGCGTTCGCTTCGGGGTCGGCCCACACATTCACCCAGGTCACCCGTGGATCATCACCGACCGACCGCAACAACACCTCGCAGAAGGCGCAGGTCGGCTTCCACAGCACCACGGCATGATCGGCCCCCACCCGCTGGCGGGCCTCGGCCCACGGCGTGTGCTTGCCGGTGCGATACAGCGCCCGCAACACGACTGCGAGCAGCAGCAGGGCGACCACCGCGGCCGCCGCACCCAGCCATGGGTTGATTCGGGCAACCAGTACACCGACGGTCACCACGCCGATCAACCCGGTGATCACGGTCAACACGGCGGTCTTGTTGCGCTCGGCGGTCACCGGGCCACCGTACCGGCTGTGGTCACGTATCGCAGCCGGATCTGATCGAGGAACCAGGCGAAATGTTCGGCCGGCATCTCCTTCATCGCCGGAACCCGAATCGAGGTCACCGGTTGCGGGCCGGTCAGCAGGGTGTCGCGCACCGCAGCGTTCAGCACGCGCCGAGCTGCCGGGGGCAGGGCCAGGGCCCGTTGGGCGCCCACCGCGGTCAACGGCAGCACCAGAGCCAATTGGTGGCCGTCGTCGTAAGGAGCGGATTCCATCCGCTGGGTCGGCGGTTCCAGATCGCACCACGGCACCGGCCCGACGCCGTCGATGGTGATACCACGGGTGTCGACCAGCCAGTGCGCCCCGCGTGCCCGCCGGGTCACCCGACGCAGGTGCAGGCCACCCAACAGGGCCGCCGCACCGAGAACGAGGAATACCGGGCCGAGCCACTGTGCCTCGTCGAAACGGCCGGCCAGTGCCGCGATGGACACGACCGCACCGAGAAGCAGCGGTAGCGGGCACATCGCCAGCATCAAGGTCGAGGCCAGATGCACCAGCGGACGCTTGGCCTCGGTGGTGATGTACCCCTGCGCCTCGAACTGCCGCAGCATCGCGTCGGCGGCGCGGTTCGGGGTGCCGTGATCGGACGGTTGCGGCTGCACCGATCTCCTCGAATGACGGTGGGCGGTTATCGAAGTCCACAGTACGACCCGACCGGCGCGACGATCGTGGCTGAGGCGTGCTGCGGCCATCGGACGTCGAGCGCAGGAACCGGCAGAGGTCCGGACGACGGGCTCGGTCGGTGGGCAGGCACGGCAGGATGGAGCCCATGTACGTCAAGGTGTGCGGTTTGGACACGGTGGCCAACGCCCGGGTGGCGGTCGAGGCCGGGGCGGACGCGATCGGGGTGGTGATGAGCCCGCCCAGCCCGCGTCACCTCGGCTTCGAGCAGGCCCGGGAGATCGTCGAGTCGGTGCCGGATCGGGTGGACACGGTGCTCGTGGTGCGCGAGATGCCGGCGAGTGAGGCCGCCGACACCGCCGCCGCGCTCGGGGTGGACGTGCTGCAACTGCACGGCAAGCGCTACGGGGCCGAGGGGTTCGCCGCGGCCCTGGCCCGTTTTCCCCGACTGTGGCGGGCCACGTCCCTGGCCGACGACCCGGACCTCACCGTCGGCGCCTGGGGAGAGCAACGGCTGCTGCTCGACGCACCCCGGGCCGGTTCGGGCAGCCGCTGGGATCTCGACCAACTGCACCACCGGCGTCCGGCGGGGGAGTGGCTGCTCGCCGGCGGACTGGCCCCGGACAACGTGGCCGACGCGATCCGGGTCGCCGACCCGTTCGGGGTGGACGTGTCCAGCGGGGTGGAATCCGCCCCGGGCGTCAAGGACCCCCGGCTGATCCGCGCTTTCGTCAACGCTGCAAGGCAATCGCGGGCGGAGTGAGCCCGCCGGGGCCATGACCGCACGGCCGCGGGTGTTCACACTGGGACGGTCGGAACCGAGCCGGTGCGGATGGGCCTAGGCTTCCGTCGCGGTAATGAGTGGATTAGGAAGTGTGGGGCATGGCCGAACTCAGTCGTCGAACGTTGTTGTGGGGTGGGCTGGCGGCCGTCGGCGCGATCGCGGCCGGCTGCGCCGCGAAACCCGGGTCGACCCTGCTACCCGGTGAAACGCCCACCCCCACCCCGACGCCGACCCCCACACCCGAGCCGCCGCCACCGACCTGGCCACTGACTGGTCAACCCCTGCCCGACCCCGCCGCGGCGCGTCATGCCGCGGTGGCGGTGAAGGTGCCCGACAACAAGTACGAGCATCCCCAGTCGGGCCTGAACGACGCCGACCTGGTGTTCGTGCAATTGGACGGCTACCCCGATGCCAGTGGCCAGAGCGCCACCCGGCTGGTTCCGGTCTTTCACAGCACCCTGCCCGAGGGGGTGATCCCGGTGCGCTCGATCCGTCCGGTCGACGTGCCGTTGCTGGCCCCGATGGGTGCGGTCGTCGGCAACACCGGGGGAGCCGGCTGGGTGGTCGCGTACGCCGAGAGTCACAGTGAGTATCTCGACGTGTCACAGACCTACATGGACACCCAGGGCACCGGCAGCTACTCCATCGACGGATCGCGGGTGTACACCTACGGCGGCGAGAAGAAGTACGACCGGGCGGTCACCGCCCATCCGCAGGTGTTGTCGCAGCGCAATGAACGGTTCGCGGACGGCCCGGCCGCGCCCTACCTGCCCTTCGCGGTGGGCGATGAGGAACCCAGTACCGCCCAGGGCACGGCCGCCCGGCACGTCGAGGTGCCGTGGAAGAACGGCGACGCCTACACGATGAGCTACACCTACGACACCGCCGCCGGGGTGTATCTGCGCAACATGCCCTGGGGTGAGCACATCCTGGTCGACGGCGAGCGGGTGACCACCGACAACATTCTGGTGATCCTGGCCGAGGTGACCTACGACAAGATCTTCGAGGGCCGCGGCGCCGCCGAACCGATCCACCAGATCGTCTCGGCCGAGGGCACGTTCCACTACTGCCACGCCGGACGGGCGGTGACCGGCACCTGGGCCAAGGGTGAGGTGCACGAGCCCTTCACCTTCACCCTCGACGACGGCAGCCCGTTGAAGATGGCGCCGGGGCGCACCTTCGTCGAACTGCCCTACGA
>JAAYAO010000361.1 GCA_012719335.1 Propionibacterium sp.
GGCCTTCGCCTTTCCGCATCTGGGCGATGCGCTGCTCAGCCCGACCGGGCTGGCCTATCTGCTGACCGGGGTGGCCTTCGGTTTCGTCTACGTGGTCACCGGATCGCTGACCGGGGCGATGGTGTCGCACGCCCTGCAGAGTTGTTACGCCTTCGCGCAGATCCTGTACTTCGGGCACGGCGAACACACTGTCTCCCCGGTGCTCTGGGTGCTGGTGGTGGCTTGCCCGGTGCTGGTCTTTCTGGTCGCCCGGGCGTTGTACGCGATCCTGCCGAAGGAGTCCGCGGCGCGCTGAGCCGTGGTCAGTCGGTGATCTCGGTGCGGTGGAAGTTCAGGTGCGATTTGGACGGCGTGGGCCCGCGCTGCCCCTGGTACCGGTTCTTGGTGCGCGCGTCCGAACCATAGGGGTACTGCGCCGGGGAGCTGAGCCGGAAGAAGCACAACTGCCCGATCTTCATGCCCGGCCACAACTTGATCGGCAGGGTCGCCACGTTCGACAGCTCCAGGGTCACGTGGCCGGAGAATCCCGGGTCGATGAAACCGGCGGTCGAGTGGGTCAGCAGGCCGAGGCGTCCCAGGGACGACTTGCCCTCCAGCCGGGCCGCGACGTCATCGGGCAGGGTGACCACCTCGTAGGTCGAGGCCAGCGCGAACTCCCCCGGGTGCAGGATGAACGGCCCGCCGTCGGTCAGCGGCTCGACCATCGCGGTCAGCTCGGGCTGCTCCTCGGCCGGGTCGATGTGCGGGTACCGGTGGTTCTCGAACACCCGGAAGTACCGGTCGAGGCGGACGTCCACACTCGCCGGCTGCACCATCTCGGGGTCATAGGGGTCGAGGCCGACCCGCCCGGCCTCGATCTCGGCGGTGATGTCACGATCCGACAGCAGCATGGACGCAGCCTAGCGGCCCGCGTGCCCCGGCCTCCGCCCCCAACGCTGGTTGATCCTCCCGCGCCGGCGAACCCACCCCACAGGCTGGTTTAGCCCCTGCGCCGTGGACCCACCAACACGTTGGTTGAGCCCCCTGCGCCAGCAGGGGTGTCGAAACCCCCGGAACGATCCACACAAGTCCCGGGCACGGGGTCAATTTGGGCGCGAACGCGCGGCTGGTTTCGACGCGGTTCGCGCAAGCGCGAACCGGCTCAACCAGCGTCCGGGCGCCGGGCACAACCGACGTCAGGCGTCAGATTCAACCGGCGTTCGGCGTTCAGGAGAAGGAGCGCTGCACTTCGAGGCGGTGTTCGCCGAAGCTGACGATCTGTCCTTCGCGCACCCGGACGACTTCGCCGGGGGCGCAGGGTTCGTAGTCGCCGCCGGCGTTGGCGATGGCCGATCCGTTGGTCGAGCCGCGGTCGGTGACGTAGATGCCGCGGTTGTCGACGCCCACGGCCAGGTGGGTCTTCGACACGGTGCGGGCGCCCTCGCCGACCTTGACCAACTCGGCGTGCTCCTCCCCGGGACGGGGTTGGGGGTTGCGTCCGATCAACACCAGCGACTCGACCTTGATGTAGCGGCCGTCGTCGAGGGCGATCGTCCAGCCCTGATCGGGGGCGCGGCCGCCGGCCCGCGGCACCAGGCGGGTGCCGTCGTCGGGTTCGGACACCGGCTCCTCCGCACCGGGCGGGCGGCCGTAGAGCGCACGTTCATCGACCGGTTCGGCCGGGGCCCCGAAGGCCGGCGGCGCTCCGCCACTCAGGTCGATCGGCACCGTCGGTTCGGGGCCGGCGGGCTGCGCCGGTGCAGCTTGCGCCGGTGCGCCGGGGGCCGGTGTCGGCTGTGCCGAGGCGGGCTCGGCACCGGTGCCGAACGGGACGCTGGTGATCGGGCCGGTCTGCCCCGGCCCGGACGGCGGCGGGCCACCCCACGGCTGAGCCTGCTGAGGCTGTTCCTGCCCGAACTGCTGCTGCCCGAAGTGCTGCTCCCCGAAGTGCTGTTGCCCGGGCTGCTGCTGCCCCGATTGCCCCGGCTGCGGAACCGGCGGCTGCCCGAACCCGGGCTGCTGAGCCTGACCGAAACCGGGCTGTTCCGGCGCCCCACCGAACCCGGACGACCCCGGGCCCGACTGCCGGCCGGCGTCCGACTGCCCCGCCGGCGGCGAACCCCACGGCTGGGGCGGTTCGTTCCACTGCTGTCCCGGACCCGACTGACCGGGGGCCGAGGGTTGTGACTGCGGGAAGCCCGGCGCCGACGATTGCGACCCGGCGAACCCACCGGGGGCGGAAGACTGCGACTGCGGGTAGCCGGGGGCCTGACCGAATCCACCACCGGCACCGAACTCCGGCGCCGACCCGGACGATTGCGGCGCGAACCCCGAATCGTTCCAGTCCTGGCCGGGGGCGAACCCGGCATTGGGTTGCAGGTGGGCCGGCAGGCCGACCGGTGCGGCGCCGGTGGGCGCCTGGGAGACCGGCGCCTCGACGGCCACCGACGAGGTGCCGACCCGGGCGCCGCGCACCCGTTCCTTGATCACCACGCCCTTGCCGGCCTTGTCGTGCAGGCCCTGGTTGCGCACATCGGTGAGGATCGTGACCAGCACGACCACCGCGCCCACGGTCGAGCCGACCAGCAGCCCGAGCACCAGTTGGCGCAGCAGGGCCGGCCCCCAGCCGACCGGTTTGCCGTTGCGGAGGCTGACGAACTGCAGCTTCATCACCTTCATGCCGGGGGTGGCGCCCTTCACCGCGAGCATCCACCAGCACAGCACCAGCCAGCCCAGCCCGACCACACCGACCGCGATCGACAGCACCAGCAGCACGGTCGGGTCGGTGACCACCTGGGCGGCCACCAGACCGCCCACCACTCCACCGAGCACCGCCGGCACCAGACCGTCGATCAGATAGGCCACGAAACGTTTGCCCAGGCTGCCCGCCTCAACTCCCGGCGGCAGCACCCCCGCTTGGCTACTCATTGGTACACCTTCCCACCCGACCGGCGCAGGATGCGCGTCCGAGCTACTTCCATGCCCGCAGCGAGCGCAACGAGAACACACCGCGCAGCCGCGTGAAGAATCCCACCGATTCACCCATCCCGGCCCGCACCGCGTCAACCCCGTGCCAGTAGTGCTCGATCTGTTCCCCGGACGGTTGGCCCGGCCCGAAAACCGACGCGTCGGCCCGGTTCGCCAACCAGTGCGGGTTGGTGCCCCGATCCCCGGCGTTGAGGAATTCGGCCACGATCACCTGTGCCTGTTCGGTTCGGGTGCCGTTGACCTTGGGGTCGACGCCGAGGTCGCGGGCCTTGTCCATCACCTCCGACCAGCCACCGGCCACCCGGTCGGCGGGTTCGGCGGCGAGCAGTCGGCTCTTGCGGCGGCGTTGCTTCAAGCCGAGGATGATCGCGAACGGCGCGGCCAGAATCGCCAACGGAATGCCGATACCGAGCACCCACGGCACGGCCTTGCGCCAAACCGGTTCCTCTTCCTCCTCGTCGTCGAGCTTGGAGTCCTCCGGCGGGGTGTTGTCCGGCGGCGGGTTCTCCGGACGCTCCGGTGGCGGGGGCGGGTTCTCGACCTGCGGGCGGGGTTGGGACGGTTCGGGCACTTCCTGCTGTTCGGGCGCCCGATCCCGGTCGGGGGTGGGGGTGAATTCGACCCAGCCGAGGCCGTCCAGGTTCACCTCGACCCAGGCGTTCACGTCCTCACCGGTGATCTCGACCAGTTCCCCGCCGGTGGTGTTGGAGTAGCCGTACACCACCCGGGCCGGGATGCCGGAGTGGCGCAGCATCAGCGCCATCGCCACCGCGTACTGTTCCTCGTCGCCGATCATCTGTTTGCCGGTCACCAGCAGTTCGTCGATCCGGCCGACCGAGTGTCCCGACAGGGACGGGTGGCTGCCCTCCAGCCCGTTGGAGTAGTAGCCCTTGCGAAGGTTCTCCTCCAGGGTGCGGGCGAGTTGGCCGGCGGTGGTGGCGTCCTTGGCCCAGGTGTCGGCGCGTTCCTTCGCGGTGTCGGGCAGCGGGTCGGCGTCCGGCAGCGACAGCGACCCGGCGTTGGCCGCACTGATCCGTTCGGGGGCGGGCGGGTTCGCCAGGATCGCGTCCAGTCGGTAGGTGTCGCCGCGGCGCAGGCTGCTGGTGTCCAGGCCGGTGCCGGTGGCCCGGTTGTAGAAGAAGTTGTTGGTCAGCTCCCGGCTGCGGGCGCCGGTGAACTCGACCTTGGTGGTCATCCCGACGGTGGGCACCCACACCCCGGAGTAGTCCTCGATGGTCACCTCGACACTCACCTCGTCGCCGTCGAGTTCCTCCGGCACCCGGGCCCCGATCCGGGTGAACGCGCCCCCGTCGGGGGCCCCGTCGGCGGCGTCGGTGACGTTGTAGGAGACCCCGTCGTAGGCGTCCAGGGTGGCGATCCGCAGCTTGGCCCCCTCGGGCAGACCGCGGGCGGTGAGCAGCACGTCCTCCTTGTGGTCCTTGAGGTTCTTGCGGAAGCTCTGCAGCGGGCTGGGGTACTGGTGGACGTCCAGCGGCGGCTCGACCACATCGCGCAGCACATGGCGGTAGGTGGGCGGTTCGGCGATCGGGGTGGCCGCGGCGGCGACCCCGCCGGCCAGCAGCAGCACGCCCAGGCCGAGGGCGGCCGACTGCCAGCGCAGTTGCGGACGATGCCCCAGCACCGCTTCGCGTTGGTAGCCGCGGCGGTACCCGGTCCAGGCCAGGGTGATCGCCAGGAAGCCGATCGCCACCAGCAGCGGCACGAAGGGCTCCTGCACGCCGAAGCTGATCGCCACCACCAGGGCCAGGGCGGGCGCCAACCAGGCCAGCGCCGGGTGCCGCGACCGCAGCGCCAGCGTGGCCCCGATCACCCCGGCGAACAGGTTGGTCAGCAGTGGCACCACCAGCAGCGAGCCGGTCTCCCCGACCGGGGCGTCGATGGTGAGCAGCCCCTTCCAGGCGTCCACCACCCCGAACAGCAGCCCGGCCAGGGTGGCCGGGGTCGGGATGAACCCGGCGATCGTGCTGGACGGCATGGCCAGGAAGCCGCCGAACAGCAGGTAGGCGGCGATCACCGCCACCGCGGTCAGCCACACCGGCCAGCGGCGCAGCGCGGCCAGGGTGCCGACCCCGACACCCAGCACGGCCCCGCCGAGGGCGGTCACCCAGACCCAGCCGGCGCCGTAGGTGAGGTGGAAGGCGAACGAGGCCAACCCGAGCAGCGCGAGCAGGGCCACCACGTCGACCAGAATCCAGATCAGCCGGGCCCGTCCGGTGACGTCGAAGATGGACGCCACCCCGAGCCGGGCCCGGTCGGCCATCGTGGTGCCGCCGGTGAACCGGCTGGACGACCCGACCGAGGCGCCGGTGTGACCGGTGCCGGTGTTGCCGGTATGACCGGTGCCGGTGGTGTCGCCCTTGGCCCGGCCGAAACGCAACGAGGGGCTCATCAGGCGGCCCGCCGCATCGCCCGGGGCAGTTGGTCGAGCTTGCCGATGGTGATCATCGTGTTGTTGTTGATCGTGCTCACCGACATCGCGGCGGAGGTTTCCACCCGGATGGTCAGGATCCGCACGTCCACGTCGAAGATCGTGCAGGCCCGGCGCAGGTCGAGGGCGCTGGTGTGCGAGCCCGACACCACCACCAGCACACTGGCCCCCGGGACGTGCCGGGCCAGGGATTGGGTGGTGCCGATCAGCGAGCCGGAGTTCTGCATCTCAACCCGGCACAGTTCGTCCAGGGTGCTGCGCGGGGTGACGGCCTTGAGCCGGCCGGCGGTGGTGAGCAGATCGAGGCCGTTCTCGTCGCGCAGGGTTTGCACCGCGATGGAGCCGACGATGCTGACCGCGAGCTCGAACTCCTCGTCCGAGTCGTAGGCGTTGCCGACCAGGTTCAGGCCGATCCCGACGTGGCTGCGTCGGGTCTCCTCGAACTGCTTCACCATCAGGGTGCCGGTGCGCGCCGACGATCGCCAGTGCACATAACGCCGGTCGTCGCCGGGGACGTACTCGCGCAGCGCGTGGAAGGACACATCGGAGTTGGAGATCTCCGGGGTGACGTGCCCCTCGAGGTCGCGGATGAACCCGGCTTGCCGGCCGGGCAGGGCCACGGTGCGCGGGTGCACGAACAGGTCGACCGCCGACGTCCACAGGATTTCGCGGCCCATCAACCGGAAGGGGTCGCCGCGCACGGTGCGCGCCGGGCCGACGGTGATCACCGAACGGCGCGAGGTCGGCACCGCGAAGATCTCGTCGAAGGACGCCTTGCCGCCCAGCGAGGGCAGCCAGAAGCTCGCGGTGCGCCGGCCGACGGGCAGTTCAATGCGGGCCGGCAGCAGGCGCCGGCTGGAGGTGTTGACCACCTTGAGTTCACCCAGGGCGCGTTCGCCGACGACGACCCGGCGGTTCTCGAGTTTCAGGTCGACCGCGTAGGTTTGCCGGCCGAGGGTGAACGCGATCGCGGCGAGCCACACCACCGCCCCGGCGATCGCCAGGAAGCGCAGTTCCACCCAGCCGAGTCGGGTGCCGACCACCCAACTGGCGATCACCAACAGCAGCACCAGCCAGCCGGCCGGTTGCACCCCGCTGAGCCGGTTCAGCTCGGCGAGCCGGCCCAGGCCGCGCCGCGGCAGCCGCTGCCACCAGGGCAGGTCGACCACCTTGACGGTGTGGGTGCCGGTGTGGGAGATCGGCCCGGTTCCGGTCGGCGAGGTCGTGGTGACCGGTTCGCCGGCCGGCTGTCCGATGAAGGACGGGCCGGGGTGGACGGGAGCGGTCATGTCGTGGCGCGCTCCGTGGGCGGATTGACCGCACCCAGCACCCGGGCGGTGACCTCTTCGTTGGTGATGCCGTTGAACTCGGATTCGGGGTCGAGGATCAACCGGTGCGCCAGGCAGGGCTGGGCCAGCATCTTGATGTCGTCGGGCACCACGAAGTGGCGTCCGTGCGAGGCCGCCCACACCCGGGAAGCACGCACCAGGGCCAGCCCACCACGAATCGAGGCACCGAGGCGGACGTCGGCGGTGGTGCGGGTTTCCTCCAACAGGCGGGCGATGTAGTCCATCACCGAGTTGTCGATGTGCACCCCGGCGGCGAGCTTCGACATCTCACCGACCACCTGGGTGGTGATCACCGGGGCGAGCGCGTTCGAGGTGGGCCGCGACCCACCCGAGACGAGAATCCGCATCGAGTTCTCACGGTCGGGGTAGCCGAGCGACGTCTTCATCAGGAACCGGTCGAGCTGCGCTTCGGGTAGCCGGTAGGTGCCGGCCTGTTCGACGGGGTTCTGGGTGGCGATCACCATGAACGGATTCGGCACGCCGTAGGGCTTGCCGTCGACGGTCACCCGGGACTCTTCCATCACCTCGAGCAGCGCCGA
>JAAYAO010000362.1 GCA_012719335.1 Propionibacterium sp.
CAACCGGAACTGAACCGACTGTCCAAGATCGGCGACGTGGCGACCATGACCTCGCTGATCACCGACGAGATGCTCGAACGGCTGGCGGTTCGCGGCACCCCCTCGGAGTGTGCCGCCGAACTGCACCGCCGATTCGGCGACTTCGCCGACCGGGTCTGCTGCTACTTCCCCGGCTACGACCCCGACCTGAACATGATCGGCGAACTGGGCACGGAACTGGCCGGGCGCGCCCCACACACCGGTTGAACCGGGCGCGTAAGCACGTCGCCTCAACCACCGTGGGAGGGTGCGCGTACCGGCGTGGCGTCAGGGGGCCATCACCCGGGCGTCGGTGAAGCCCGACGGGTCGTGCCGGCCGGCGGCCGCGTGCTCGAACATGCCCCAACCCTCCCGGCCGTTCAGGGTGCCGCGGGCCACCCAGTCGAAGGTGGCGTAGGGGAGTTGTTCGACGAACTCGGGGTCGTTGGCGTCATAGCCGGTCGAGGTCGACCAGTTCTCGCCCTTCCAGTCGCCGTGGCGCCAGATCCGGTCCTTGCCGTAGCCACAGGTCACGGTGATCGGCACCCCGGCCAGGATGTCGACCTCGAGCACCAAGGGGGTGCCGTCCCGTTCGGTCATCTCGATGGTCGCGTGCTCCGGGATCCGGGTTCCGCTGCGGTACCGAATGGTCGATCGCGGCCAGCCGAGTTGTTCGCTGCGCCCGTCGCGGTAGGTGCGGGTGGCGTGGTTCATGGTGCGACGGCCGTCGAACTGCTCCTGCAGAATCACGTGGATCGCGAAGTCGTCGAACATCAGCGGGCAATACAGCCACCAGAAGCCGCGTTCGTTCGCGGGCATCAGCGGACGTCCGATCGGTTCACCCTCACCGGCCTGCTTGCCCAACTGCCGCACACCCCAGGACCGGTCCCGGGTGCCCAGCCACAGATCGGGGGTGACCTCGAAGGTCTCGCCCTCGGCGACGATCGTCCCGGCCCAGGTGCCGGCCTGGGTGAAGCGGCTGGTGTCCAGCAGGGTGGACGGACCTTCCAGGATCAGATGGTGTTCCTCCAGGTCGGGCAGGAAATCCGAGTTCCAGGTCAGATCGAAGGACAGGTCCTCGTGCTCACTGACCATCCGGATCGTGCGCAGCGGTTCGATCGGTTCGATGTGCATGCCGCCGACCTGCATGCTCGTCGAACGGTGATGCAGGGCGTCGGAGTAGCGGATGGTTCGCAGTCGGTCACCGAGCCGGATGCAGGCGAAGGCATCGGTCACGCCCAGGTTCGGGTAGACGCCCAGGCCGGCGATCAGGAACAGGTCGTCGCTGCGCCGGTGGGCGTTGAAGTAGCTGCGGTCGTAGAAGTTGCGGTCGCTGGTGGCAACTCGGCCGAAACTCAGCGGGGTCTGATGCAGGGGATACTCGTCCAACGGTGCGGGGCGCATGGTGACGTCCTTTCGGGGGTGGGGGTGAAGGTCAGGGCCAGATGTGGGTGCCGTCGATCAGCCGGCGCAGCATCGCGTGATGTAACACCAGTTCGTCAGGATTCCCGGCCGGTTCGCGGTCTCCCATCAGAATGGAGCGGCGGGCGATGCGGGCCATGATGATGCCGTGCCGCACCGCGGCGTAGGTGAGGTGAAAGTCCATGTCCCGTGGGGTGTGCCCGGAGGCGGACGCGTAGGCCTGCTCGATGCGGGCGCGCTGCAGGAAACCCGGCATGCCGGGGTGGCCGTGGGTTTCGGCCAGATCCTGAAACATGGCGTGGAAACAGATCAGCCACCCCAGGTCGACCTCCGGTGGTCCGTAGCGGGCGAACTCCCAATCGAGCACGGCGGTGGGGCTGAAGTCGGTGTACAGGACGTTGCCGATTCGGGAATCGCCCCACAGCAGCACCGGATCGGATTCCTCGGCCGGAAAGTTGGTCTCCAGCCAGTCGAGGGCGTCCTCCAACACGGGTACCCGGATGCCGTCCGAGGTCGTCCACCGGTAGAACTCACCGGTGTCGTCCAGGTGTGCTCGCAAAGGGCTGCGCCCATCGTCCGGGGTGGGTCGCAGGACGGCCGGCGCCGGGACGCGATGCACCTCGGCGAGCACCTGCACGGTTTCGGCCTCGAGACGTTCCTGCTCCGCCCGGGTCGCATCGGCCAGCCAGCCGCCGAACAGGTACGGCGGGTTGTCCGGTGGGGCCTGGCCGGGGAGGGCCTCGATGATCATGAACGGTTGGCCCAACACGTTCCCGGAA
>JAAYAO010000040.1 GCA_012719335.1 Propionibacterium sp.
AGTTCGTAGACCCGGATGTGGGCCACCACGTCATCGACCTCGGACAGGTCGAGGGCCTCGCCCACACTCATCCGCCGCGCCCGGATGGCGTCCTTGACCTCACTGCGTCGTTGCCGCACCTCGACCGCCGCCGCACGGGCGCGGGCGAGGGCCTCCGAACTTGCCGGTGGAATGGTCACGAAGCCGACCCGTCGATCTTGCGCATGGCCGTCACGTTAGCGGCCGCCGCCGCGCGCAGGGCCTCGGGGTCGGGCCCGGCCCCCATCACCGCCCGACTGGTCGTGGGCAGCACCTGCCCGACGGCGGCACCGAAGCGGTGCGGCAGGTCCTCGATCCGGGCGCCCTGGGCCCCGATCCCGGGCACCAGCAGGGATCCGGCGAATCCGGTCAGGTCGACACCGATGTCGTCATGGGTGGCACCGACCACCAGCCCCAGCAGAGCGGTGCCGACCTCGTCGTTGATCCGTTGCGCCTGATCCACTACCAGCTGGGCCACCGTCGCCGCGTCCGCGGGCCGGGCCTGTTGCACCCCGGCCCCGTCGGGGTTGGAGGTGCGGGCCAGAACGTACAGGCCGCGGCCGGTGTCGGCGGCCACCTCGACCGCCGGTTGCAGGGCACCGACCCCCAGGTAGGGGCTGACGGTGATCGCGTCGGCGCGCAACGGGGACGAGTCGGCGAGATAGGCGCGGGCGTACCCGGCCATCGTCGAGCCGATGTCGCCGCGTTTGACGTCCAACAGGCTCAGCGCCCCGGCCTCCCGGATCGCGGCGAGCAACTTCTCCAGCACCCGCACACCGGCCGAGCCGTGGGCCTCGAAGAAGGCCGACTGCGGTTTGAACACCGCCACCTGATCGGCCAGTGCCTCAACCATGCCCAGGGCGCAGCTTTCCAGGCCCGCCACGTCATCGGCGAGACCCCAGTCGGCCAACACCTGCGGGTGCGGGTCGACCCCGACACACAGGGCGCCCAACCGTCGGGTGCGTTCGGTGAGCCGGTCGGCCCAGGTGCTCATCGGTCCCCCATCGTGTTGATCCCCTTGATCAGGCCCGGCCCGGCATAGATCAGGCCGGTCAGTACCTGCACCAGTACCGCGCCCAGGTCGAGCATCGCGCGGGCGTCATCGGCGGCCATGATGCCGCCGGAGGCGATCACCGGCAGATCACAGGCCGCGGTGATGTGGGCCACCACCTCGCGGCTGCGGGCCCGCAACGGGGCCCCGGACAGGCCACCGGCCTGCCCGGCCAGGTGGTGGTCGGCGGGTGCCAGGCCGTCGCGTCCCAGGGTGGTGTTGGTGGCGATCAGCCCGCTGATGCCGTGCCCGGTGGCGACCTCGATCAGCTCGTCCAGGGCGGACGGGGTCAGGTCGGGGGCAAGTTTGACGAAGATCGGTACCGGTGCCCCTCCCCCGGCGAGAACGGCCGCCTCGGCCACCAGGGCGTCCACCAACTCGGTGAGAGCGGCGCGGTCCTGCAGTTCGCGCAGGCCGGGGGTGTTCGGGCTGGAGACGTTGATCGCGATGTAGTCGGCGTGTGGGGCGACCGCCCGCAGCGAGGTCAGGTAATCGTCCACCGCCCCGTCGAGGGGGGTGACCTTCGACTTGCCGATCGACACCCCGACCGGCACACCCAGTGCGGCATTGCCGCGACGCACCCCGGCGGCGGCCAACCGTTCGGCCAGGGCGAGCGCACCGTGGTTGTTGAAGCCCATCCGGTTGATCACCGCCCCGGAATGCGGCAGCCGGAACATCCGGGGTTTCGGATTGCCGGGTTGGGCCAGGGCGGTGACCGTGCCCAACTCCATGTGGCCGAAGCCCAACGCCGGCCAGGCCCGTAGGCCGTGGCCGTTCTTGTCCATCCCGGCGGCCAGGCCCACCCGGTTGCCGAAGCGCACCCCGGCCACCGTCACCGGGTCGCCGCCACCGGCACACACCGAGCCCAGCACGGCCCGACCCGCGGCCGTGCCGGCCACCCGGGCCAACAGCTTCAGGGTCGTTTCGTGCGCGACCTCGGGGTCTCCCCCGCCGATCCGGAACAGGCCGGGCCGGACGAAACCCCGGTACCCGGCCACCAGCCGGTCAGCGTTCATGCCCCCGCCCCGGCACGCAGCCCCTCGGCCCACGACTGCAGGGACCGCACCCCGAGCCGTTCGGCCTTGATCGCCTCCACACCCTGCACCGCGGCCGACAGGGCCTGGACGGTGGTGATGCACGGAATGTTGTGGTGCACCGCGGCGGTGCGGATCTCCCAGCCGTCGTTGCGGGGTCGGCCACCGGTGCTGATGCCGTGCGGGGTGTTCACGATCAGGTCGACATCACCGGCCATGATCAACTGCACGATCGTCGGTTCCCCGTCCGGCCCCGGCCCTTCGGCGTGCTTGCGCACCTCGGTGACCGTCACCCCGTGCCGGCGCAGCACCGAGGCGGTGCCCCTGGTGGCCAGGATGTCGAAGCCCAGGTCGGCGAGGCGCTTGATCGGGAAGATCAGGTGCCGCTTGTCGCGGTTGGCGGCCGAGACGAACACCGTGCCGCTGGTCGGCAGTTCCCCACCGGCCCCGGCCTGGCTCTTGGCGAAGGACGCACCGAAGTCGGCGTCCAGGCCCATCACCTCACCGGTGGAGCGCATCTCCGGGCCCAGCAGCGAGTCGACGAAGGTGCCGTCGACGGTGCGGAACCGGTTGAACGGCATCACCGCCTCCTTCATCGCGATCGGGGCGGCCGGGTTCTCGGTGGCCCCGTCACCCTCGGCGCGCAGCACCCCCTTGGCGCGCAGTTCGGCGATCGACTCGCCCAACATCACCCGGGCCGCGGCCTTGGCGAGTTGGGTGTCGGTGGCCTTGGACACGAAGGGCACGGTGCGCGAGGCCCGCGGGTTGGCTTCCAGGACAAACAGCACGTCGGAGGCCAGGGCGTACTGAATGTTGATCAGCCCCCGCACCCCGACCCCTTCGGCGATCGCCCGGGTGGAGGTGCGGATCCGTTCCACGACCTCCTCGCCCAGGGTGACCGGCGGCAAGGAGCAGGCCGAGTCACCGGAGTGCACCCCGGCCTCCTCGATGTGCTCCATCACCCCACCGAGGTACAGGTCGGTGCCGTCGAACAGGGCGTCGACGTCGATCTCGACCGCGTCGTCGAGGAAGCGGTCCACCAGCACGGGGTGTTCGGGGCTGGCTTCCCCCTTCTCGATGTACTCCGCCAGCGAGTTCTGGTCGTAGACGATCTCCATGACCCGTCCGCCCAGCACGTAGGAGGGGCGCACCATCACCGGGAAGCCGATCTC
>JAAYAO010000363.1 GCA_012719335.1 Propionibacterium sp.
GCCAGGCCGTAGATCAGCAGGGTGAGCGCGAAGACGTGCCGGCGGCCGATCCGGTCGGCGAGCAGACCACCGACGCTGGCTCCGATCGCCATTCCGACGAAACCGATCGACCCGATCAGGGACAGGTCGGTGCGGCTCAGCTCCCAGTGCACCGCCAGGGCGGCCATCACGAACGAGATCAGGCCGACGTCCATCGCGTCCAGGGCCCAGCCGATGCCGGAGCCGAACAGCAGCTTGAAGTGCCGGCGGGTGAAGGGCAGGCGGTCGAGCCGCTGCGACCGGGTGCTGATCGTTGCGGACTCGGAAGGTTCGGTGGTCATGTCGTCCTGCCTTCGCCGATGGGTGCCGGTGGCACACGTGGTGTGCGCAGAATCATGGCACGACTAGGATGCGGCCACAGACACCGCCACCCGAGATCCCACAGGAGTACCCATGTCCACGCTGTTGGTCGAGCGCGACGGCGCCGTCGGCACGGTCACCTTCAATGTGCCCGACAAGTTGAACGCCTTCACCCCCGATCTGTTGCAGGCCGCCGCCGATGCGGTGAATGCGCTGGCGGCCGATGACCAGGTGCGGGCGATCGCGATCACCGGTGCCGGACGGGGCTTCTCGGCCGGGGCCGACCTGGCCGATGTCGGCGCCGACACCCTGACCACCCTGAACGCGCTGATCCGGGCCATCGTCGGGGCACCGAAGGCCGTGGTGGCGCTGGTGAACGGCATCGCCGCCGGCGCGGGCGCGTCGATCGCGATGGCCTGTGATCTGTCGGTGGTCAGCGACAAGGCCGCCTTCCTGTTGCCGTTCAACAAGCTCGGGTTGATTCCCGACGGCGGTGCCACCGCCCTGCTGGTGGCCGGGGCCGGACGGGCCCGGGCGTTGCGGATCGCCCTGTTGCAGGAGAAGATCCCGGCCGCCACCGCCCTGGAATGGGGCCTGATCACCGAGGTGGTGCCGGCCGATCAGGTGGCCGAGCGGGGCCGGGAGGTGCTGCATCTGATGGCCACCGCCTCGCGCGGGGCGATCGAGGCCACCAAGAACACCATCAATGCCGCCGCCTTCGACATGGACGAGGTGCTGACCCGCGAGGAGGTGCAGTACGGGCTGCTCGAGCACCCCGACTTCGCCGAGGGCAAGGACGCCTTCCTCACCAAGCGGGAACCGACCTTCGGTTGACCCACGACACGACGAAGGCCGACGGGGATGACTCCCCCGGCGGCCTTCGTCGTTGTTCAGTGCAGCAGCGTCACAGCACGCCGGCCGCGTCGCGGGCGGCGATGTAGCCGTAGACCACGCCCTGGCCGATGGTGGCACCGGCACCGGGGTAGGTGCTGCCGAAGGCGTTGGCGGCGTTGTTGCCGATCGCGTACAGGCCGTCGATCACCGAGCCGTCGGCGCGCAGAGCCCGGGCCCGGTCGTCGGCGACCACGCCACCGCAGGTGCCCAGGTCGCCGAGGACGATCTCCACGGCGTAGAACGGGCCGCTGCTGAGCGGACGCAGGTTCGGGTTCGGGGTGACGGTCGGGTCACCGTAGTACCGGTCGTAGGCCGATTCGCCGCGGTGGAAGTCCTCGTCCAGACCGTTGGCGGCCATCACGTTGAAGTTGCGGAAGGTGTCCTCCACCGCGTCCACCGGCAGGCCGGCGGCGCGGGCCAGTTCGGCGGGGGTGTTGCCCTTGAAGGCGATGCCCTCGTCGTACCACTTCTGCGGCAGCGGCTGCTTGGGGAAGACCTGGGTGGCGAACACGTAGGAGTCGCGGTACTCCTGATCGAAGACAATGAAGGTCTTGCCGACCGGGTTACCGTCCTGTTCGCGCTGCAGAATGATCTGCCCGTAGGTCATGTAGTCGCACGATTCGTTGATGAACCGCTTGCCCGATTCGTCCACGATGAACGAGCCCGGCAGGGAGCGCTCGGCCAGCATCACGGTGGCCTTGCCGTTGCCGATCGGCGCGACCGCGGGGAACCACCAGACGTTCTCCATGCCGGCCAGGTCGGCACCGTTGTTGGTGGCGATCTCGATCGCCTCGCCGGTGTTGCCGGGGCTGCCGAGGGTCCAGGACGGCTGGAAGGTTTCGGTCTGGTACTTGCGGCGCCATTCGGTGTTGTGGTCGAAGCCGCCGGCGGCGAGCACGACACCCTTGGTGGCCTGGACGGTGATCTCCCGACCCCCGTTCTCGACGATGGCGCCGGTGACCCGGCCGTCCTCGACGATCAGTTCCTTCAGGGCGGTGTTGATCCAGATCGGGGTGTTGGTGCGCAGCACGCCGGCCAGCAGGCCACCGGCCAGCGCCTGGCCACCGGCGGAGTACTCCTTCTTGAACAGCACCTTGCCGACCAGGCCCTTGAAAACCCGACGGAAGATCAGCGGGAAGGCCTTGAACGGCAGCTTGCGCATCAGGTTCATCAGGCGGTAGTCCATGCCGGTGATCGGCATCGGCACCGGCGGCTTCAGGCCGGAACCGCGCAGCAGTTCGCGGTTCTCGCCCAGGATCGACAGGTCGAACGGCTTCGACTCACAGGTGCGGCCGGCCGGCGAACCACCCGGTTCCTCGGGGTGGTAATCGGAGTAGCCCTTCGACCACATCAGGTCGAGCGGGGTGGTGCGGCGCAGCATGTCGACCGCGGCCGGGCCGTGCTTGACGAAGGCCTCGGAGCGCTCGGCCGGGGCCGAACCGTCGACGACGGCCTTCAGGTAGGTGCGGATGCGCTCGGTGGTGTCGGCGGCCCCCGCTTCGGCGAGGACGGCGTTACCGGGCACCCAGAAAGCACCGCCGGACAGCGCGGTGGAACCGCCGAGCTTGTCGGTCTTCTCCACCAGCAGCGTCTTCAAACCGGCTTCGTGGCCGGCCAGCACGGCAGCCATGCCGGTGCCGCCACCGATCACGAGCAGGTCGACGGTGGTGTCCTGAGGGGTTTCGATGGGCACGATGGTTTCCTCCAGAGTTGGCCGAGTCACTGTGCAGCGTAACTACTCGTGCGTAATCCATGACGACCGCTCCCGCCTTACGGAATGAATGTGACGGTTGGCACAGCCGATCAGCGCGCCGGTGGCCGCAGTTCGATGCCCGCGGCCCGGCCGACCTCGGCGAAGGCGACGGCGAGTTTCGGTCCGGTGGCGTGGGCGTTGAGCCCGGACGGGTTGGGCAGCACCCAGACCTCGGTGTGGGTTCGGGCTGGTTCCGACTCGGGCCGCACGCGACCCGGCTCGAGCGACGCCCGAGGTTGGTGGCCCAACTGGGCCTTGGGCAGGCCGTAGGCCTGGCGGTAGGAGGTGATGCCGCAGAAGGCGACCACCGCGGGACGGTGGGCCCGGGCGAGTTCGGCGATCCGGTCGATGCCGGCGCGCAGTTCGTCCGCACTCAGTTCCGCGGCCCGGGCGGTGGCCCGTTCCACGATGTTGGTCAGGCCGATCCCACGTCCGATCAGATAGTCGATGTCGTCGTCGCGGAAACCGGCCGAGGCATCGATGCGGTACTCGGTGATGCCCGAGTCGTGCATCGCGGGCCAGAACCGGTTACCGGGTCGGGCGAAGTGGGCGTGCGCGGCAGCCGACCACAGCCCCGGGTTGATGCCGACGATCAGCAGCTTCATTCCCGGCCCGAGCACATCAGGCACCACTTGATCGGCGGCCGCGGCCACCTCCTCGGCGGTGGGTCGGCGGCGTTGCCCGGCCTGTTCGCTCACCCGGCACCTCCCTTCCCGACCGACGGTACCGCGCGGCGACGGAAGTCGACGGCACCATCGCCTCGTCCGCGGGGGGATCTGCCACTGCGCCCGGGTCGCACCGTCAGGATTACTACACCCACGAAAGAACGCATGACAGGCCCCTTCACCCAACTCGGAAGCACCCCACCCATGTCTGTTCGTCACCTCACAATGAATACCGGTGGGGTTCGTCTCGCGGCACGGTGTGGACGCCCCCGCGCACCTCGGTAGGCTCTGGCCAGCCCGACCCGAAAGGACCGCCGATATGCCTTGCACCCCAGCGCGCGATCGTGCCGAGTGGAGCCAGCTCGACCTCGCCCTGATCGCGGTGTTCGCCGCCTTGATCGCTGCCCTGAGCCTGACCCCGGCGATTCCGGTGGGCTCGGTGGGCGTACCGATCACCCTGCAGACCCTCGGCATTGCCCTGACCGGGTTGATCCTGGGCCCGGTTCGCGGTTTCCTGGCGACCCTGTTGTACCTGGTGATCGGCTTCGCCGGGCTGCCGGTGTTCGCCGGCTTCACCGGCACGGTCGCGGTACTGGCCAAGCCGTCCGCGGGTTACCTGTTGTCGTTTCCACTGGCCGCGTTGATCGCCGGGCTGGTGTCGCGCGGCTTGCTGCGCCGGTTCCGGCAGCGGTTCGGCTTCGCCTGGTTCTTCATCGGGGCGATGGTCGCCTCGGTGGTGGTGCACATCGGCGGCGTACTCGGCATGATGGCCAACCTGCAGTTGTCACCGGTCGCGGCGATCGTGGCCGATGCCCCGTTCATTCCGGGTGACATCGCCAAGAACCTGTTGGCCGCGGCGATCGCGGTGGCCGCGCTGAAGGCCTTCCCGCACATCATGTTGCACCGACGCCGGGTCGCCACCCTGCAGCACGGATGATTCAGCTCACCGGGGTCACCGTGGCGGTGCCCGTCCTGAACGCCGACGGCACCGAGCACACCCGGACGCTGCTGCACGACCTCGACCTGTCGCTGACCGAACCGCGCATCGCCCTGATCGGGGCGAACGGTTCGGGCAAGTCCACCCTGCTGCGGTTGTTGAACGGGCTGTTGACCCCATCGGCCGGGCAGGTGCTGGTCGATGGCCTGGACACCCGCCGCCGGGCCCGTCAGGTGCGCCAACGGGTGGGTTTCGTCTTCACCGACCCACTGTCGCAGTTGGTGATGTCGACGCCACTGGAGGACGTCGAACTCTCGCTGCGCCGGTTGATCACCGACCGCCGGGCGCGTCGGGCGCGGGCCATGGAGTTGTTGGACGCCCGGGGTTTGGGGCATCTGGCCCACCAGAGCATCTACGACCTCTCCGGCGGTGAACGCCAACTGGTGGCACTGACCACCGTGCTGGCGGTCGAACCCCGGGTGGTGGTGGCCGATGAGCCGACCACCCTGCTGGATCTGCGCAACCGGGAAGCGATGCGTCGGGCCTTCGCGGCCCTGCCCCAGCAGGTGATCTACTCCACCCACGATCTGGAGGTGGCCCGGGACGCGGATCGGGTGCTGGTGATCGACGACGGACGGGTGGTCTTCGACGGGCACCCGGAGCCGGCGATCACCCACTACCGGGGACGGATGACGTGAACCGGCACACCCAATTGTTCGGCCGCTTCGTACCGGTGCGCTCGCTGCTGCACCGGTTGCCGGTCGGGGTGGCGATGCTGTTGGTGATCGGTGTGGCGTTCACCCCGGTGGTGGTCGGCCGGTGGTGGGTCTCCGTCGCGTTCCTGGGGTTGACCTGGGTGTTGTTGTTGCTCGCCCGGCTGCCGTTGCGGGTGGCGTTTCCGCTGCCC
>JAAYAO010000364.1 GCA_012719335.1 Propionibacterium sp.
ATGCCGGCGTCCAGGGCCGCACCGACCACCGCGTCCACCGCGGCGGCGTCCATCCGGGCGCCGAAGTTGTTGGTGCCCAGGCCGACGACCGAAACGGTCAGTCCGGAGGTGCCGAGCTGTTGATAGGTCATGTCGTGGGTAGCCGATGCCATGGCCGTCACTGTAGTCGCGCCGGTGCGCTGTGCGACACTGGTCGGGTGACCCACCCCGGTGAACAGTCGCGCCGCTCGGCGCCGCATCCCGACTTCGATCGGGAGGATTACCGTGCGCTGATCGAGACCCGCCGAGAGCTCGGCGCCGAGATGGAACCGGCGCTGATCGATTCCTTCGTGACCCGGATCGAGGAGGCCGCCCAGCAGCGGGCCCGGGCCCAGTACGAGATCGAGTTGCGGCGCAATGCCGCCCTCGGCAAGGGACGGGGGGCGCAACTCGCGCTGGCGATCATCTCGGTGATCATGGCGATTCCGTTGACCGCGATCACCGCGTCGATGCTGGGGCTGCCCGGCGTCCTGGTGACCTGGGCGGGCATCGTGCTGGTCAATCTGGCCCTCGCATTGCGCCGACCGCCGCGTCCCTGAGCTTTCGTCGCGGCCCCACACCCGGCGATGATGTCGCCATGCGGTTCTATGCGCGGTTCTCCTGGCGGCTCGTTCGGCAAGTGGTCGGTGACCTTTTCGTGTTGGCCTGGGTGGTGGCCTGGTGGCTGACCGGACGAGCGGTCGACCAGGTGATTCGGGTGCTGGCCGAACCGGCCCGACGCACCCAACGGTTGGCCGGTGACCTGCAGCAACACAGCACCGAGGCCGCCGCCCAGGCCGAACGGGTGCCGGTGGTCGGTGAACATTTGGGCAAACCGTTCACCGAGATGGCCGGCACGATCGGTGAACTGGCCCGCTCGGCCGGTGAGCAGGTCGCCCAGATCGAGTTCGTCGCCTCGGTGACCGGTTGGGTGATCTTCCTGATCCCGGCCCTGCTGTTGTTGGTGCTGTATCTGCCGCGCCGGATCGCCTTCGCGACCCGGGCCCGCGACGTGCTGGCCCTGGCCCGCACCGAGGGTGGCGGCGATCTGTTGGCGTTGCGGGCCCTGGCCACCCAGCCGGTGGCCACCCTGCGGGCGGTGTCGGAGGATCCGGTGGCCGACTGGCGCGCCGGCGACCCGGTGGTCACCGAACGGTTGGCCGACCTGGAACTGATCAGTGCGGGGGTGTCGCGGCCGCGTCGGCGGGGCGGGGCCTAGGGCCGTACACCAGCCGGCGGTGCAGGGTTTCGGCCGGGCCGCGTTTACCGGCCCGGGCCACCAGCCAGGCGCCGATCAGCGACACCACCCACACCCCGAACCCGAGCAGTGACCCGGTGGCGATGCCGAGGTGTTGGGCCAGGCCGAGGGTGTAGCTCGGCAGCAGCACGAAGAACACCACCGACTGGAACAGGTAGCCGCTGAGCGAGCGTTGCCCGAGCGCCTGCAGCATCCGCACCGGCACCGGCATCGGACGCGTGGTGCCGTCCGGGCCGGGCCGGAAACGGCGGCAGGCCAGGGTGATCAGGGCGATGGTGGCCAGGCCTCCGGGCATCCCGGTGATCAGTGACAGGGCCATCGGCGACCACAGCCAGGCCTGCTCCCCCAGCAAACCCATCGACATCAGGCCGACCAGCAGACCGCCGAGCACCGACACCGCGATGCCGCCGTAGCCGATCACCCGCAGCATGCGCAGGTGCGCGTCCGGGTCGTTCAGCAGCCAGCGACGGCCGGCGACGAAACCGAGCAGCATCACCGGGGCGAAGGTCAGGGCCTGGAAGCCGAACCCGCCCAAGACGGTGCCGACCAGAGCAGCCAGGCCCGTCAGCAGTTTCATTCCGTAGTTGGGTTCGGCCATCGCCACGGCCAACTCGTCACCGGACAGGTATTCGTTGATGCCGGCCACGATCTCGGGGTGGGCCACCCGCAGCCACAGTTCGATGGCGAAACCGATCAGCACCCCGATGACGATCAGGACGTACACCGCCAGCGCCAGCCGGATCAGGGTCTTGTCGGAGGTGCGCAGGAACATCAGGGCGATCATGGTCGCGATCAGCCCGTAGGCGACCAGCACGTCGCCCATGAACAGCAACACC
>JAAYAO010000365.1 GCA_012719335.1 Propionibacterium sp.
AAGCCGTTGCCGCCCAGGTAGATCAACCGGCCACCGGCGGCCAGATGGTCGTCGTAGGCATCGCGCATCCGGGTGGAGAAGTACTCGGGGTGCCCGCCGGTGATCACCAGGCAATACCCGGCCAGCGCCTCGGCACCCACCTCCGCCAGGTCGTGGTCGGTGACCACGTCGAAGGAGTACCCACTGCGTTCCAACCAGGCGAGCACCAGGGTGTCGGCCTGGAACGACCACGCCTTGGAAACCCCGGGCTGAACATCGACCAGGGGCCGCAACCAGGACATGTGGCGGCGCGGGGTGCCGTCGGCGTGGATGTCGTACCCCGAACGTCGAACTCCGGATGCTCTTTCAGGGTCAGGTACACCTCGTCGAGGAACCGGTCATCACGCAGCGCGGCATGGATCAACTCGGTGGTCTGCACCCCGTTGCCGTAGGCCAGATAGGTGGCGGTGGAGGCGACGAAGACGATGTCGGCGCGCTGTTGCCCGGCGCCGGCGCGGACGAAGAACGGGATCCGGTACGCACCGTCGGCGTTCGTCAACCGGGCCGCGTACACCCCGCTCGGCAGGTCGTCCGGCACCCGGTACTCGAAGGACGGTTCCCAACCCGCATCGTGCACGTCGTCGGTGTGGAAGTGGATGGCGCCGTACTGCTCGGGGGCGTCGACCCAACGGTGGGCACTGCCGTCCCAGTTGTGGCCGGTCGCCGCCCGGGCCGGCAGGTTGCGGGTGCGGCCGTGGCGTTGCGCCGGGCCGAGGTCGATGATCCGCTCACTGTCGATCTCCCGGCCGAAATCCCACCAGCCCAGCACCTCGACGTCCGCCGGGGGAGTGGGCCCGGCCACGACGTCCGGCTCTGCCGGGGCCCCCAGCCAGCGGACCCGGTCGAGTTTGCCGTTGAAGTGGGCAACGGCCCAGTCGGCGAAACCTTCCGGCCCGTCGCTGTCGTCACGCAGCGCGGCGATGGTGAAGAGGCGCCCACCGCCGTCGATCGCCGGCACCAGCAGCGTGCACACCCGGGCCAGCCCGGATTCCAACGGGTGACCCTGCGGCGCGCCGACCACGAACGTGACCGAACCCGCGGACGGGTCGTGGCTGAGGGTCACCTGCTGCCACCGATGCGCCGCCACCGGGATGCCGGAGGACACGACCTCGGTGCGACCGTCGACGGCGAAGATCAGCGCCGGGCACCCGTCCTGCAGAATCAGCGAGGCCCCGCGGGCCTGACCAGCGTGGTCGGTGGCCCAGGTCCCGCACAGACCCTGACGCCCGGCTCGGGGAGTGGTGGCGAAGACCATCGCCGACAGGGTGAACCCGGACGGGGTGGTCACCTCGTCGGTCAGTTCGACCTCGGCCCGGGAACCGGCGTTGATGTATTGCCGACGGCCCGGGTACTCGCCGGCGAAAACCGGCCGGTACCTCGTGCTCCTCGAAACCGGCACCACCCGGTGCCCGGTCACCGCACACCACCCGAACCAGGTCGGCCCGGTAGGTCTCGTCCCGGTCGCTGCTGACGTGAAACCGCAGTACCCGACCCGGTTCGACGTTCGGACGGTCGGCGTAACCCATCACGGGGACGGTTGCATGGCGTGAGCCTAAGGGCGGGAGACCCCGCTGCGCGCCGCTTCGTCCCGCTGGGTCAGCGCAGCGCGCGGCGGGCCACGAAGGCGTTCTTGGTGTACTGGCCCAGTTTGTGGGTGGCGTACCCGTCCACGACCGCACCAACCCCG
>JAAYAO010000366.1 GCA_012719335.1 Propionibacterium sp.
AACTCCTCGGTCAGGTCGGCCGGGGTGAGGGTGGTCGACGCGGCGATCCGGTCGAAGGCCGGTGCCAGCCAGGCCGGGACGTCCAGATGCCGGTCACCCAGCAGCACCCGCAGCCGATCGCCCTCGGGCGGCAGGGGCCGGCAGATGCCGCGGCGACGCAACGGGGTGTGGTCGTCGACGGTGCCGGCCCGGTCCAGCAGGGAGCCGGCCAGCCGGCTGGGCCGGTTGGTCAGGAAGCGTTGCTGTTCGGCGCGCACCAGGTCGTCCGGGTCGAGGCCGCGGACCCGGTCGGCGAGTGCGGTCAGCCGTTCGGCCAGGCCGTCGCGCAGCAGGCCCGGGTCGTCCAGATGCCCGGCGGGCAGGTGGGTGTCGGGCAGGTCGGCGAGCAGGGGTTCGATCGCCCGGCGCAGCACCCCCGCCCAGGTCACCTGGTTGACGCCGATGGTGACGTGCAACGAGATGCTGCCTTCGGCGCGGGCGGCGTGCCGGGTGCCGGTGGGCAGATACAGCACCAGACCCGGCTCCAGGGTGACCTGTTCGGGTTCGGGAGCCGGCTGCGCGGTGCTGCCGTGCAGTTCCCAGACCTTGTGGCCGTGGGTTTGGAAGACGAAGACGTCGTGGCTGTCGGCGTGCACCGCGAACCCCTGCCCGGACGGCGGGGTGAGGTAGGCGTTGGCCTGGCAGGGGTGGCCGAGGGCGAGTTCTAGGTCGGCGATCAGCCGGGTGAGGGGTGGCCAGTAGCGGTGCAGACCCTGGAAGACGATGGTGGCGCCGTCGTCGAAGAGTTCCAGGGCGCGTTTCGGGTTGACCAGCCCGGTCAGGCTGCGGCCGGCCAGGGTGGCCGGGCGGACATAGCCGGATTCGGGCAGCACCGTGCCGTCCTTGACGATGCGCACCCCGGGGGTACGGATCGCGCTGGAGGTCAACAGTTCGTCGGCGGCCGCCAACGAGAAGGTGTCGACCAGGGGTTGCGGGTCGGTGGTGTGCCGGTGCGGTGCGCGGGCCCAGTGCTGCCGGGTGAAGTTCAGCCCATCACCGGTGAGGAGGTCGAGCGCCCACCCGGTGTGGGTGCTCGCCTCCCCGTGCGGCTGGTGTCGGTTCAGCCGGCCGCCCCGTCGGTGGCATCGGCATCCTGGCCGTCGGTGCCGTCGGCGTCCTGACCATCGGTACCGTCGGCATCCTGCCCATCGGTGCCGTCCGCGTCCTGACCGTCGGTCACATCGGTGGCGTCCGCATCGGTGCCGTCGGCGTCCTGGCCGTCGGTCACATCGGTGGCGTCGGCGTCGGTGCTGTCGGCATCGGCGGGCGGCTGGGACATGCCGGCGGGGCCGCCGGTCACCATGTCGTCGTCGTTGAGTCCGGAGCTCTGGGTCATGCGTGCCCTCCTGGTCGTCATGGCCACCCCGGGACGGGGGCCTGTCGCTCAGTCAACTGACCCGCATCGTCCACGTCAACACCCCCTCGGGTGCCGCGCCCCGGGCCGGGCTCGGTCGTCAACGGCCCAGCAGTTGCTCCATCGGGGTGAACCGGGTGAACTCCTCGGCCAATGGCCGGCGCCCGGACGGCGTCGCCTCGTCGGCGACCGGTTCCTGCGGCGCGTCGGCCTCCGCGGTGGGTGCGGTGTCGGCCGGACGTGCCGGGGCGCCGAGGATGCGATCGGCCAGCTCCCGGCCCGCGCGGCGAGCCCGGTTCGCCAGCGGCACCTCGTCGGGGGCGGTAGTGGCCGCTCCGAAGTCCTCGCTGGCGGCGAAGACCGAGGTGGCCACCACATCGGCGCGCAGGTAGGCCATCATCGGGCGCATCGCGTAGTCGACGGCCAGCGAATGCCGGGCGGTGCCGCCGGTGGCCCCGAGCAGCATCGGGGTGCCGTCCAGGGTGCCCTCGTCCAGTACGTCGAAGAACGACTTGAACAGCCCCGAGTAGGAGGCGTTGAAGGTCGGGGTCACCGCGATCACGCCGGCGGCGGCGCGCAGCCGGTCGAGCACCTCGGCCAGTTCGGGGGCCGGGAACCGGGTCAGCGTCATGTCGACCACTTGGTGGGCCAGATCGCGCAGGTCGACGGTGAACACCTCGACCGTCCGCCCGTCCGCCTCGAGGGCGGCCCGGGTGGCGGCGGTGAGCTGATCGGTCAGCATCCGGGTCGAGGAGGGCACGCCCACCCCGCCGGACAGGGCAACCAGTTGTACCGGGGCGGTCACTTCTGCTGCTCCTCGGCCTCGGCCCGGGCCCGCAACTCGGCGCCGACCGGCGCCTTGGCGAGCCGTTCGGTGTCGGCCTGCTGCCGGTTCAGCGCCTCGGCCTGGGCGCGTTGCCCACCCTCGGCGGTCAGGCCCGTCCAGTTGTCACCGGTCTCGAAGCGGTAGCTGTCGTCGTAGGCGCCCTGTTCGGCATCCCGGGCGGCGACCAGCGAGGCGTGCGTCGGGGCGTCCGGGACGTGCGCGGGCTTACGGGCGGCGAGCTCCTTGCGCAGCACCGGCACGACCTCGGTGCCGAGCAGCTCGATCTGCTCCAGGACGGTCTTGCGCGGCAGGCCGGCGTGGTCCATCAGGAAGAGCTGGCGCTGGTAGTCACCGACGTGGTCGGCCATCGTCAGGTAGCGCTCGATCACCTGCTGGGGGGATCCGACGGTGAGCGGGGTCTGTCGGGTGAAGTCCTCCATCGAGGGGCCGCCCCCGTACACCGGGGCGTGGTTGAAGTAGGGCCGGAACTCGTTGATCGCGTCCTGGGAGTTGGGCCGGATGAAGGCCTGCCCGCCGAGGCCGACGATGGCCTGGTCGGCCGAACCGTGGCCGTAGTGTTCGTAGCGCTGGCGGTAGAGCTCGACCATCTGCTTGGTGTGGGTGATCGGCCAGAAGATGTTGTTGTGGAAGAAGCCGTCGCCGTAGTAGGCGGCCTGTTCGGCGATCTGCGGGGAGCGGATCGACCCGTGCCAGACGAACGGCGCCACCCCGTTCAGCGGACGGGGGGTGGAGGTGAACTGCTGCAGCGGGGTGCGGAACTGACCCTCCCAGTCCACCACGTCCTCGCGCCACAGCCGGTGCAGCAGATCGTAGTTCTCGATCGCGATCTCGATGCCCTTGCAGATGTCCATGCCGAACCAGGGGTAGACCGGGCCGG
>JAAYAO010000367.1 GCA_012719335.1 Propionibacterium sp.
CACCCGGTCGGGGCGCCAGGCATCGGTCAGCACCGGTACGTCCTCGATCCCCACCCGAATGTCGCGCAGCGCCTCGGGGCAGTGCTCCCGAATCCGATTGACCGACCCGGAGACCGTCTCGGCGAACCAATCGCCCCGGCTCATCGTGCGCGGGGGCTGCACCGGCTTGGCGGTGTAACTGTTGCGCAGGGCCAGCGGGCCCCGCAGGCCCCGGCCGTGCCGGTCACGACGGGCAGACATGGCCAGCACTCTACTCAGTTCCGCCACCCCTGCCGTGGGCGCCGGGCGGCGCGCCTCCCGGGTAAACCCCCGGCGGCGGATTACGGTCACTCCCGTGGTCATCAGACAGTGTTCCCGGACGGGTTGCTCAGCGCGCGCAGTGGCCACGCTGACCTACGCCTACGCGGATTCGACCGCGATCCTGGGCCCGCTGGCGCACCGCACCGAACCGGGCACCTACGACATCTGCGAGCAACACTGCAGCACCCTGTCCGCGCCCCGCGGCTGGGAGATCATCCGGCTGCCGATGCCCGACCAGGCCCCGGTGGCCGACGGTGACGACCTGCTGGCGCTGGCCAACGCCGTCCGCGAGGTCGGCTTCGGCTACGGCGAACGAGCCGCCCGCGCCGACCGCGGCAGCGATGCCGGGGTGGTCGAGGTGGGCCGCAAGGGGCACCTGAGAGTCCTCGCCGACCCGGACGCGTGAGCCCGGTTGTCCACCTCGTAGCGGGTACGCTGAACGATTGTGATCACCCCGGCCATCTTCAAGGCGAACGATATTCGCGGCGTTGTCGGCGACGATTGGGACGCCGAGGGCGCCCACGCGATCGGTGCCGCCTGGGCCGAGGTGCTGCGCGAGACCGGAGCCGGTACCGCCTTCGTGATCGGCCGCGACATGCGAACCTCCTCCCCGCAACTCGCCGACGCGGTGATTGCCGGCGCCCGCTCCCGGGGCACCGACGTGGTCGACGTCGGCCTGGCCAGCACCGACCAACTGTGGTTCGCCTCGGGGCATCTCGACCTGCCCGGGGTGATGTTGACCGCCAGCCACAACCCGGGCGAGTACAACGGCATGAAACTGTGCCTGGCCCAGGCCGCCCCGATCTCACCCGAACTGCTGGACGAGGTTGCCCGCCGCGCCCTGGCCGGGCCGGGGGAACCGGTGGCCGAACCCGGCACCCTGACCCGCACCGACGTCCTGCAGGGGTATGCGAACCGGTTGCTGTCGCTGGTGCCCCTCGACCTGCGCAGACAACTGCGGGTGGTGGTGGACGCCGGCAACGGGATGGCCGGGCACACCCTGCCGGCGGTCTTCGGAGGCCTCGACCTCGACCTGATCGAGCTGTACACCGAACTCGACGGCACCTTCCCGAATCACCCACCCAACCCGCTGGACCCCGCCAACCTGCGCGACGCCCAGGACGCCGTGCGCCGCCACGGCGCCGACCTGGGGTTGGTCTTCGACGGCGACGCCGACCGGTGCTTCATCATCGACGAACACGGCGATGCAGTCGACCCGTCGGCGATCACCGCCCTGATCGCGGTACAGGAACTGCATCGTGAACCCGGGGCGACCATCGTGTGCAACACGATCAGCTCCCGGTCGGTGCCCGAGGTGGTCGAGGAGATGGGCGGACGGATCGTGGTCTCCCGGGTCGGCCACACCTACGTGAAAACCGCGATGGCCGAACACCGGGCGATCTTCGGTGGGGAGCATTCGGCGCACTACTACTTCCGGGACTTCTGGGGTGCCGACACCGGCATGTTGGCCGCCCTGCACGTGTTCTCGATGCTCGCCCGCAGCGACGAACCCCTGTCGCGGTTGATCTCCCGCTTCCACCGCTACCACCCGTCCGGCGAACTGAACAGCACCGTGGCCGACACCGATGACGCGATCGAGCAGGTCGCCGAGCTGTGGCGCGACCGCGGGAGCATCGACCGTACCGACGGGTTGACCGTCACGGGGGAGGGGTGGCGGTTCAACCTGCGCGCCTCCAACACCGAACCCCTGCTGCGGCTGAACGTGGAGGCGGTGGAGCACAATCGGATGGTGGAGATCCGTGACGAAGTGCTGGCCACCGTCCGCGCGTGATTGGATAGGTCCGAGACAAACCGGGGTACCCACCCCATTCGGGAGGAAACATGGCTGTCGAACTGGCTCCTGACCTGCTGGCCGTCCTGGCCTGCCCCAACTGCCACGCCTCCTTCGCCGTCGACCACGAACGCGACGAACTGGTCTGCACCGGGGCCGACTGCGGTCTGGCCTACCCGGTGCGCGACCGGATCCCGGTGTTGTTGATCGACGAGGCCCGCGCCCCCGGCGCCGACACGTCGCCCGCCGGGAGCTGAGATGGCCGGCTTCGACGACGCCCGCCTGGAGGACGAGCACTGGCTGGCGCGGATCGACGGCCCCCTGCGACATCTCGCCGAAGCCGGTTCCCGGTTGCGCCGGGAGGCCGGCGCCGCCCCCGCCCTGCACCTGAGCCCGGACGACCGTCCGCGCGCGGTGGTGGCCGCCGGAACCGAGGCCCGGCTGATTCGAGCCCTGTTGGAACCCACCTGCCCGGTGCCCTTCGTGGCCTGGCCCAGCCACGGTCTGCCCGGCTGGGTCGGCCCGCTGGACCTGGTCATCGTGTTGGCCTCCGACGGCAGTGACCCCGGGTTGGTCGCGACGGTGCGCGAAGCCGCCCGGCGCGGCGCCCGGCTGCTGGTGGCCTGCCCGCCCGGCTCGGTGATCGCCGAACACGCCGCCTCCCGCGGCACGATCCTGTTGCCGATGCACACCGGCGACACCCTGGCTGCGGTGATCCTGGTGTTGACCGCCCTGCACGACCTCGGGTTGGGCCCGCGGGTGGACCTCGACGAGGTCGCCGAGGCGATGGACGCGGTCGCGATCGCCTGCTCCCCGTCGGCCGATCTGGCGTCCAACCGGGCCAAGGAACTGGCCTGCGCGCTGGCCGACGCGCAACCCTTGGTGTGGGGCGGGTCGGTGCTGGCCGCCCGGGCCAGCCGCCGGATCGCCGAGGCATTGCGTGCCGAGTCGGGGCGTCCCGCGTTGGCCGCCGATGCCCGCGAACTGTTGCCGATCATCAACGCCACCGCCACCCGGGACCTGTTCGCCGACCCCTTCGACGACCCGGTCGGTGACCGGCGTCCGGTGTTGGTGATCTGTGCCGACGGGCCCGACGACGAACTCGACCGGGCCGCCCGCAGCAGCCTGATGGCGGCCGCCGACCGGCACGATGTGCGGGTGGCGGTGATCGACCACGACGCCCCGTCCGCGGTCGCCCGCTATGCCGCGGTGCTGCAGGAGGGCCGCTACGCCGCGCTGTACCTGGGCCTGGGCCTGGCCGACGACGAGTGAGCGAGGAGGACGCGATGCAACGGGTACTGGTGTTGAACGGGCCGAACCTGGGCCGGCTCGGTAAGCGGGAGCCGGAGATCTACGGCCACACCACCTTCGCCGAACTGGCCGAGCATCTGGTCGAGACCGGCCGGGGCCTGGGGTTCGAGGTGGAGGTGCGCCAAACCGACAACGAGGCCGAGATGATCGGCTGGTTGCACGAGGCCGCCGACGAGTCGTTGCCGGTGGTGATCAACCCCGCGGCGTGGACGCATTACTCCTACGCCCTGGCCGATGCGGTGTCGATGCGCACCGCACCCCTGATCGAGGTGCACATCTCCAATATTCACGCCCGGGAGGAGTTCCGGCACCACTCGGTGGTCAGCGCGCAGGCCACCGGGGTGATCGCCGGACTCGGCTTGGGCGGCTACGACCTGGCGCTGGCCCACCTCGCCTCGGTGCTGAACCAAGCCGCCTGACGCCTGCGCCGGTGCTCCCGGTTGCCGGGTGACGAACAGCCCGGAGCGTCCGCCCGGTGACCCGCCGCCCCGGTAACCCGCACCCGCCGGGGTTCGCGCCCCCGAGGACAGCCCTTCGGCGGGCGAACCGGCCGGGGCACAGTCCGGGGTTGGGCGGGTGAATCGGCCACCGCCGTCGCGGCTAGTACCCTCCCAGTCATGGATTACCGCGTGGCTGACCTGTCGCTGGCCGACTTCGGACGAACCGAGATCACCCTTGCCGAGCATGAGATGCCCGGCCTGATGGCGATGCGTGAGCAATACCGGGGGCAGCAACCGCTGGCCGGGGCGCGCATCGTCGGCTCCCTGCACATGACCGTGCAGACCGCGGTGCTGATCGAAACCCTGGTCGACCTGGGCGCCGACGTCCGCTGGGCCTCGTGCAACATCTTCTCCACCCAGGATCATGCGGCCGCGGCCATCGCCGTCGGGCCCGACGGCACCCCGGAGGACCCGAAGGGCGTGCCCGTCTTCGCGTGGAAGGGCGAGACGCTCGAGGAGTACTGGTGGGCGACCTCGCGCATCTTCGACTGGTCGGCCGAGGCCGCAGCCGCGGGCGCCGACTGGACCGGCCCGAACCTCATCCTCGACGACGGCGGAGACGCGACGCTGCTCGTGCACACCGGCCGCGAGTACGAGCTCGCGGGTGCGGTGCCCGAGACGCCTGCGGATGCGAGCCACGAGTGGAGCGTCGTGCTCGAGACCCTGCGCGCCTCGCTCGCACAGGACCCGCAGCGCTGGACGCGGATCGCCGCCG
>JAAYAO010000368.1 GCA_012719335.1 Propionibacterium sp.
CCGACGAGGTGGGCGCGACCCTGATGGTCGATATGGCGCACTTCGCCGGTTTGGTGGCCGGCAAGGTGTTCACCGGGGACGAGGACCCGGTGCCCTTCGCCGACATCGTCACCACCACCACCCATAAGTCGTTGCGCGGCCCCCGCGGTGGCCTGGTGCTGGCCACCGAGAAGTTCGCCGACTCGGTCGACCGGGGGTGCCCGCTGGTGCTGGGCGGCCCGCTGTCGCACGTGATGGCGGCCAAGGCCGTCGCGCTGGCCGAAGCCCGCACCGAGGAGTTCCGCAACTACGCCCAAGCCGTGGCCGACAACGCCAAGGCGCTGGCCGAGGGGCTGATGAAGCGCGGCGCGAAGCTGGTCACCGACGGCACCGACAACCACCTGGTGCTGATCGACGTGTCGTCCTTCGGGCTGACCGGGCGGCAGGGGGAGTCGGCCCTGCTGGAGGCCGGCATCGTCACCAACCGCAACTCGGTGCCCAACGACCCGAACGGTGCCTGGTACACCTCCGGGGTTCGGATCGGTACCCCGGCGTTGACCTCGCGCGGTTTCGACACCGGCGACTTCGACCGGGTGGCCGAACTGATGGTGGATGTGCTGTCGAACACCACCCCGGCCACCACCTCGGCCGGTACGCCGGGCAAGGCGAAGTTCGTGCTCGCCGAAGGGGTGGCCGACCGGGTGCAGGCCGCCTCGGCCGAATTGCTCGACGCCAACCCGCTGTACCCGGGTCTGGATCTGGGCTGAGGTCCGGCCGGGCCGGTCGGGCGGGGTGCCCCCGCGGGTGCGGTGACTGCAAACTCACCGGAAACGGCTCGTGGGGGCTCGCCGACACCACATGACCCGCTGTGGCGGGGGTTTTGAGTCATCGGTGGCCCCGCACCCGGTGTGGTGCGGGTGGGTTCAGCTCGCTTCGGCGTGTTTGTGTTTGCCGAACCGTTGTTGGGCGCCCTGCTTCGACAGCCCGAAAACCGCGCCGATCTTCGACCAGGAGACCCCCTGCTGACGGGCCGCCCGCACGGCGTCGTGCTGCACCTTGTCGGCCAGGGTGCCGATCTGCTGGGCGAGGTCGACCGCAGCCAACGGATCGGCCGCCTGCTGCAACTGCGCACAGGCGGCGCTCAACTTGTCGATCGCCGGGCTTCCCACGCCCTCATCCTAGGGCCTGGGGCCCCGTGGTCGACACGCGGGGCAACAAAATGTTGACGCCACTCGTCAATCCGTGGTTGACTCCTTGTCAATCCACTGTTGACGATCAGGAGGTCGAACATGGCGAAGGTCAAGGACAAGAAGAAGGCCGACAAGAAGGCCAAGAAGGTCGACGCCAAGAAGGGCGACGCGAAGAAGCTGGCCAAGAAGGCCGACGCGAAGAAGGCCGAGGCCAAGAAGCTGGCCAAGAAGGTCGAGGCGAAGAAGGCCAAGAAGGGCAAGAAGAAGAAGTGAACCCGTCGGCCGGGTAACGGCCGATGACGAGGTGGGCCGGGGTATGTCCCCGGCCTTCTTCGTTTCCCGGCGCTGGTTTCGACACGGCGCTGCGTGCCTGTTCAACCGGCGTCGGGGTGGGTCCGGCAACGTCGGTTGAGCAGCCCGCGCAGCGGGCGTGTCGAAACCAGTTGCCGCGAGCTCCGGTCGTCGCGGCCACCGGCCGGGCGTTAACGTGCAGCGGGCGTGTCGAAGCCAGTTGCCGCGAGCGACTCGCCCGAGCTCAGCGGGTGAGTTCGTACAGGGCGATGCCGGCGGCCACCGAGGCGTTCAGGGATTCGGTGCCGCCCGGCATCGGGATCCGCACCACGTGGTCGCAGTGTTCGCGCACCAGTCGGGTCAGGCCGGTGTCCTCGCTGCCGACCACCAGCACCACCGGGCGTCCGTCCGGCTCGACCTCGGCGAGATCCTCCTCGGTGTCCCCGGCCAGCCCGACGATCAGAAAACCGGCCTTGGTGAAGCTCTCCAGGGCCCGGTTCAGGTTCGTGGCCTGCGCCACCGGAATACGCGCCGCGGCGCCGGCCGACGACTTCCACGCCGCTGCGGTCATGCCGGCCGCCCGACGCTGGGGAATCACCACCCCGTTCGCGCCGAAGGCCGCCGCCGACCGGATGATCGCCCCCAGGTTGCGGGGGTCGGTGATGTGGTCGAGCGCAACCACCACGCCACCGGCGTCGTAGGCGGCGTCCAGGACGTCCTCGGGGTGGGCGTACTCGAAGGTCGGCAACTGCTGCGCCACGCCCTGATGCACCGCACCCTTGGTGAGCCGGTCCAACTCGGCGCGGGTCACCTGCAACAGGGCAATCGAGTTGTCGGCGGCGAACTGCAGGATTTCGCGCAGCCGGTTGTCCCGTTCGGCGCCCTCGGCCACGTAAGCGGTGTGCACCGGAATGCCGGCCTGCAGGGCCTCCAGCACCGGGTTGCGCCCGATCACCCATTCCGGGCCGATGCCACCACCGGGGGCGCCGCCACCCGAACGCGGTCGGGTCCGGGCCCGTCGCTCGGCGGCCTTCTTCTGCTTGTGCGCCTTGTGGTAGGTGCGGTCCTCGGCCTTCGGGGTCGGGCCCTTGCCCTCCAGGGACTTGCGGATCCGGCCGCCGGACCCGGCCGGGGCGTTCTTGCCGCGCTTGCGCACCGCACCCTGTCGGTGTGAGTTTCCTGCCATCAGCGACGCAGCTCCCATTCGGGGCCGTTCGGGGTGTCGGTGACCTGCACCCCGAGTTCGGCCAGTTGATCCCGGATCCGATCCGAGGTGGCGTAGTCCTTGCGTTGCCGGGCGGCCTGGCGTTGTTCCAGCATGGCGCCGACCAGGGCGTCCACCACTGCGGTCAGGTCGTCGCCGGTGCCGGCGGTGTCGCTCCATTCGGGGGCGGCCGGGTCCAGACCGAGGACGCCGAGCATCGCCCGCACCTCGGCCAGGCGTTCGGCGACCACGGGCGCATCGTTCGCGGTCAGGGCCTGGTTGCCCTCCCGCACCGCGTTGTACAGCACCGCCATCGCGCCGGGGGTGGACAGGTCGTCGTTCATCGCGGCGGCGAAGTCATCCGGCACCGGACGGGTCGGCTCGTCGGCGCCGACCACGGTTTCGGCCCGGTGCACGAAGTGGTCGATCCGTTCCAGGGCGGCGGTGGCCTCGGACAGGGAGGTGTCGGAGAACTCGATCGCCGACCGGTAGTGCGGGGCGACCAGGTAGAAACGCACCGCCCGGGGTGGAAAACGCCGGGTCACCTCACTGACCAGCGCCCCGTTGCCCAGCGATTTGCTCATCTTCTCGCCGGCCGCGGTCACCCAGGCGTTGTGCATCCAATGCCGGGCGAAGCGGTGCCCCGCCGCCCGGGACTGGGCGAGCTCGTTCTCGTGGTGGGGGAACCGCAGGTCCAGCCCGCCGCCGTGGATGTCGAACTCGCGGCC
>JAAYAO010000369.1 GCA_012719335.1 Propionibacterium sp.
AGTTCCTTCGACATCGGCATCCGGCCGCGCATCAGCACCCACCGATGCCGCCAGTAGCCGAAGTTCGGCACCGAGACCAGGCAACTGCGTCCGATCCGGCCCATTTCGCGCAGCACGGTTGCCGGAAAGCGGGTGGCCTGCAGTACCCGGCTGAGCACCACGACGTCGTAGGAGTTGTCGCCGAACTGGTCGAGTTGTTCGTCGATGTCGAGTTCGATCAACGGGACGCCCCGGCGGACCGCCTTCACCACCGAGGTCGGGTCGATCTCGACACCGGTACCGGTGCAGTTCTTGTGCACCATCAGGTGCTGCATCAACTTGCCCGGCCCGCAGCCCAGGTCGAGCACCCGACTGCCGGACGGGATCAGCCCGGCGACGTGGCGCAGATCGCGGCGCAGCGGCTTGTGGTACGGCGATGTGCTCATCGGTGCACCTCGATGGCTCGGTCCAGGAACGCCCGCATGGTGGTGTGGTACTCCGGCAGATCCAGCAGGAACGAATCGTGCCCCCACGGGGAGCGGATCTCCCGGAAGGTGACCGGCACCCGTGAGTGCTCCAACTCGCGCACGATCCGCCGCGAATGGGAGGTGTCGAAGCGCCAGTCGGTGTCGAAGGACATCACCAGCACCGGCATCCCGGATTCGGCCAGCGCGGTCACCCGGGCCGGGTCGGCGAAGGCATCGAAGTAGTCCATCACCCGGGTCAGGTAGAGGTAGCTCAGGGCGTCGAAGCGGCTCAGGAAGGCCTGACCCTGATAATTGAGGTACGACTCGACGGCGAAATCCACCCCGAACCCCCGCTTGGGGGTTTCGGCATCCTGGAAGCGGCGGCCGAACTTGGTGTCCATCGCCTCCTCCGACAGGTAGGTGATGTGCGCCATCATCCGGGCGATCGACAGGCCCACGTCCGGGGCGGTGCCGGCGGCCAGGTAATCACCGCCGGAGAAGCCCGGGTCACGCATGATCGATTCGCGGGCCACCGCCGAGAAGGCGATGTTCTGTGCGGTCAGCCTGCTGGAGGCCGCGATCACCACCGCATTCGCCATCTGATCGGGATGGGCCAGGGCCCATTCCAGTACCTGCATGCCGCCCAGGGATCCGCCGATCCCGGCCAACAGCCGCTCGATACCCAGATGGTCCAACAAGGCCCGGTGCACGGTGATGAAGTCGGCCATCTGCAGCAATGGGAACCGCAACCCGTAGGCCTCCCCCGTCGCCGGGTTGATCGAGGCCGGCCCGGTGGTGCCCTGGCAGCCGCCCAGCAGGTTCGGGCAGATCACGAACAGTTTGTCGGTGTCCACCGGTTTGCCGGGCCCGATCAGGGTGACCCACCAACCCGGGTGCTTCTCACCCTCGTAGCGGCCGGCGGCATGGGCGTCACCGCTGAGCGCATGACAGATGAACACCGCGTTGTCGCGTTCGGGCGACAGGGTGCCGTAGGTCTCGTAGGCGACGTGCACCTCGTCGAGTTGGGCACCGCTGGCCAACGTCAGGGGATGCTGCGCGTCGAACAACTGCACCCGGTGGGCCTGCAGATTCAGGTCCACCGGGTCGAACGTGCGCAGCTGTTCGGTCACGCCGTTACCGCGGCCAAGGCCTGGTCGAGGTCGGCGATGATGTCGTCGATGTGCTCCACACCGATCGACAGGCGGATCATCTCGGCGGGCACCCCGGCCTGCACCAGTTCGTCCTCGGTGAGCTGGGAGTGGGTGGTGGAGGCGTTGTGGATCGCCAGGGACTTGACGTCACCGATATTGGCCAGGTGCGAGAACAGCTTGAAGTTCTCCACCACCTGACGTCCGGCGTCGCGGCCGGCCTTCAACCCGAATGCCACCAGGCCACCGTAGCCGCCCTGCAGCACCCGGTCGGCCACCTGCTTGTAGGGCGAGTCGGCCAGGCCCGGGTAGTTGACCCACTCCACCGCCGGATGCCGCTGCAGGTGTTCGGCAACGGCCAGGGCGTTGGACGAGTGCCGTTCCATCCGCAGGTGCAGGGTTTCCAGCCCCTGCAGGAACAGGAAGGAGTTCAGCGGGGCCACCGCGGCGCCGGTGTTGCGCAGCAGGACGGTGCGGGCCCGCATGATGTAGGCGGCCGGGCCGACCGCGTCGGTCCACACCACCCCGTGGTAGGCGCCGTCGGGCTGGGTCAGGCCGGGGAACCGGTCGCTGTGGGCCGCCCAGTCGAAGTTGCCCGAGTCGACGATCAGGCCACCCATCGAGGTGCCGTGGCCGCCGATGTACTTGGTCGCGGCGTGGATCGACACGTCCACCCCGTGATCGAATACCCGCGACAGGATCGGGGTGGGCACGGTGTTGTCGACCAGGAAGGGCAGGCCCTGCCCGTGGGCGGCGTCGGCCCAGGCACGCAGGTCGATCACGTTCAGCTTGGGGTTGCCGATGGTTTCCCCGAAGACCAGCCGGGTCTTGTCGTCGACGTGGCGGGCCAGGTCCTCGGGCTTCTCCGGGTCGACGAAGCGGGTCTCGATGCCGAACTGCGGCAGGGTGTGCGCGAAGAGCGCGTAGGTGCCGCCGTACAGGGTGGACAGGGCCACGATGTTGTCGCCGGCGTTGACCAGGTTCAGCACCGCATAGGTGATGGCCGCCGCACCGCTGGCGGTGGCCAGGGCTCCGACGCCACCCTCGAGGGCGTTGATCCGGGTTTCCACCACCGACTGGGTGGGGTTCATGATCCGGGTGTAAATGTTGCCCGGGGTGCGCAGGGCGAACAGATCGGCGGCGTGGTCGGCCGAATCGAAGACGTAGGAGGTTGTCTGGTAGATCGGCACCGCGCGCGCGTTGGTCGCCGAGTCGGCCTCTTCCTGGCCCGCGTGGACGGCCAGGGTTTCGGGGCGGTAGTTCATCGGTGATGGCCCTTTCGTGACAAGTTGGGATCACCGTAGGGGCAGCCCGGTTCGGGAACCAGAGGTCTCACCATCCGGTGGTACTTGCGCAACGGGGCGGGATCAGCCGCAGGCCGGGGCCTGCCCGGAGGTCGGCCCGAACTCCCGGCCACCGAAGACGTGCTCCTGCACGAAGTCGAAGTAGTGGGCATTGCCGGGGGTGCTGTACGGGTTGTCGGTCGAACACCGCACCACGAAGTGGGCCACCGCTTCGGCGTAGGTTTCGGTGATGTCCCGGCCGCGGTCGTATTCCGCGACGCTGCCGTTGGCCCGGTACAGCCCGTTGAAGGTCTGCCAGTACTGCGGCGAAGCGCCCCTGTCGACGTTGTGCACGTGGGCCAGTTCGTGGATGAAGACCCGCGCGATCCGGGTGGTTTCGCCGTTCTGGTAGCCGGTGTGCATCTTGCCGAAGTCGAGCGACATGACGCCCGGCTTGGACAGGCCCCAGTCGCCCCACGCGTACCCGCGCAGGTGCCCGGCGTTGATGGTGATGTCACCGTTGACCTTGGCCCGGATGCTCTCCAGGTAGGGGGTGCAGTCGACCGCGTCCAGGGTCTGCCAGATGATCTTGACCACCGGGCGGTACTGCGGGTTGTTCCAGCCCTCACCGATCAGCTTCAGCCCCCAACGCTGCTCCATCGCGGCGGTGACCTCGGCCGGGGAGGCGTTCTCGGGGAAGGCCGCGTCCACCTCACAGGGGCTGACGATGCCGACCACCGGCGCCGGGCGTTCCGCCTTGCGCGAAGTGCGTTCCCGCGGCGGGGTGGGCGGCGCGGTGGGTTTGGCCGCCGGGCTGGGCTTCGGGGCCGGGGTCTCGGTCGGGATCGCCGGTTGCGGGGACGGGGCCGCTTCCGGCGGGGTGGTCGGCAGGCCCTGCGGACGAGGCGCCGCGACGGTTTCGACGTGGTCGGCGCTCCGGGCGTCCACCAGGGGTACGGCCACGCCGCCACCGATCATGCCGAGGGCGACGGCCGCACTCACCAGGAGCCGGCGCACCGGCAACGGCCGACGCGGTTCGGGCTCGATCGCCCGGCGCGGGAGCGTGCTGCTGGGAGCGTCGATCGCACGGCGAGGTGCGGGTGCGTCCACTGCGTCATCTCCCGAAGGTCTCGTTTTGGTCACGGCAACCTGAGACATCTTCACAGATCGGGTGGTCAAGGTCCAACTCGACGCCCACGTGAGGTCGGTCACGCCCTGGCGATACGCTTGGCGGGTGGACAGCAACATGGGTTTTTGGCCGGAAATCGACGATCCCCATCAGGACCTGCGGGCCTATATCGACCGGATTCGCAGCAGCGGTTACAGCGTGCGCCACGATCAGGGTTCCGACCCCGATCTGATCGACCCGGGCGGCAATGCGGTGGAGACTTGGCGTCAGGACTACCCCTACGACCAGCGGATGACCCGCGCCCAGTACGACGTCGAGAAGTACCAGTTGCAGATCGAGCTGCTGTAGTTCCAGTACTGGACCCAGGACAACGACCTGAAACACGTGATCGTGTTCGAGGGGCGCGACGCCGCCGGCAAGGGTGGCACGATCAAACGGTTCACCCAGCACCTCAACCCCCGCTATGCCCGGGTGGTCGCGCTGGCCAAGCCGACCCCCACCGAACTGGGTCAGTGGTACTTCCAGCGTTACATCCAGCACCTGCCGACCAACGGCGAGATCGTGATGTTCGACCGGTCCTGGTACAACCGGGCCGGGGTCGAACGGGTGATGGGCTTCTCCACCGATGAGCAGTACGAGACCTTCATGCAACAGGCGCCGCTGTTCGAGAAGATGCTGATCGACTCCAACATCTCGGTGACCAAACTGTGGTTCTCGGTGAGTCAGCGCGAACAGCGCACCCGCTTCGCGATCCGACAGATCGACCCGGTGCGGCAGTGGAAGCTCTCCCCCATGGACCTGCAATCGCTGGACAAGTGGGGCGCCTACACCGACGCCAAGGAACAGATGTTCCTGCGCACCGACACCGACTTCGCGCCCTGGTGGACGGTCAAGTCCAATGACAAGAAGCGGGCCCGGATCAACGCGATGCGGTTCTTCCTCAACCAGTTCGACTACGACGACAAGGATCCCGAAGTGGTGTTCCCGGCCGACCCGCTGATCATCATGCGCGGCCGCGACGCCGTGGACGACTGAGTATGTCCGACCCCACCGCGGACGCGACCGACGACCCCCAGGCCCGGATCGACACCTTCTGGGACGAGGCCCGCCGCCGGGCCCGACTGGATTGGTTGCCGGGCTTCGGCACCGCCACGCCCGTGGCCGCCCTGCAACCCCCGGCATGGAGTTTCGGCGCCACCCCCGAACAGGCCGACGAACTGCTGGAGTTGGTGCTGGCCGGCACCAAGACCGCGACCGCGTCCCTGCTGTCGGACTACTGCGAGGAGGATCCGGTACCCGAGGTCGGCACGATGGGCATCGTGCTGGACGGTGCCGGTCGTCCCCGGGCGCTGGTGGCCACCACCTCAGTGCGGGTGGTGCCCTTCGCCGACGTCCCCGCCGAGCACGCCCACGCCGAGGGTGAGGGTGATCGGTCCCTGGAGTATTGGCGGCGGGTGCATCGGGAGTTCTTCAGCACCCACAGCCTGGGTGGTGCCGAGGTGCCGGACGACGCCCCGGTGGTGTTGGAGGAGATCCGGGTGTTGTACCCGAAACCTCCGCGTCAGCGCTGAATGTCGAGGCCCACGAGTTCGGCGTAGGCGGTGAGCTGATCGAGGTACTCCTCCATCGACGAGTGCCGCACATTCAGGCGGAACACCGTGCCCCCGTGCTCGGCGGCGGTGCCGAGCACTTCCTGCACCTCTCCGGGGTTGCCGATCGGATCCAGCGCACCGATCGGGCCGACCAGCACATCGAAACCGTCCGGCTTGTCCACCTCGTCCAGCATCGCCTTGAGCTTGGCCCAGTCGGGCCCGCGGAAGCTGACCGGTGCCGGGCACCAGCCGTCGGCCAGGGTCACCGCCCGGCGCAGCGCCCGCTTGCTGTGCCCACCGATCCAGATCGGCAGATGCTCCTGGACGGCATGTGGGTCGACCACCATGTTCTCGAACCGGAAGTACTCGCCCCGGTAGGTCACCTCACGCTTGCCCAGGCCGGCCCGCAGCGCCTTGAGGGCATCGTCGGCGCGCGCCCCGCGGTCGTCGAACGGCACCCCGAGCATGTCGAACTCCTCCCGCAGGTTGCCGACCCCGAAGCCGAGGGTGACCCGGCCGCCGCTGAGGTGGTCGAGGGTGCCCCACCGCTTGGCGTATTCGAGGGGGTGGCTGAAGCCGATCACCAGCACGTAGGGCAGGAACCGGATCCGTTCGGTGACCGAAGCGAGGTACGAGAAGGTGGCCAGCGCATCGTAGAACCGCTCCCCTCGTTCGATACCCGGCGGCACCGCGATGTGGTCGGGAGCGGTCATGAACTCGTAGCCCAGCTTGTCGGCCGTGCCGAAGACCTTGACGATGTCGGCCACGGTGGCGTCGTGCTCCCACTGGGGCCGGCCACCCGACAGGGCAAGGATCGGGCTGCTGATTCCGGTGCGCATGGTCCTCCTCCATGTAGATGAAGGCACGCTAAGCCGATCAGCCCTGGTAACGGTCGAATCCTCCCGCCGAGCGGCACCGCCGGATCCCGTCCGGAGCGTCGAGATGCGCCGGAGCCCCGAACCCGTGTACATTGTCTCCTCGGTGTCACCAACACCGGCGGGCTGTAGCGCAGCTTGGTAGCGCACTTGACTGGGGGTCAAGGGGTCGCAGGTTCAAATCCTGTCAGCCCGACTTTGGGTTATATCCCGTAGTCAGAGCCGGTTTCCGACGTTCGGAGACCGGCTCTTTTTCTTTGCTCAGAGAGCTATTGCCCTCCCCTATTGCCCTCCCCTACGCGAACGCTGCACCCAAGGCCGCCACAGCCTCGCGCGCGACGTCAGCGGATACGTGCGCGTAAATGTCGCCGGTGATGCTCACCGAGAAGTGCCCCAAGATCTCGGACACCACCTTCAACGGCACGCCGCTCTCGAGCATCACCGTGGCCGCCGAGTGACGCAAGGTATGCAGGCCGATGTCCGGGTGGCCGATGGCCGCCGCCGCCACCTTCAACGCCCGGAGCGCGTTACGCGGATCGCTCGGTTCACCAAACTCGGTGGTGAAGATGAAGCCCGTCTGATGCCACTGGGAGCCCGCTGCAAGACGTTCCTTCGCCTGCCGAAC
>JAAYAO010000370.1 GCA_012719335.1 Propionibacterium sp.
CCGGTGAGGACGGGGCGGTGGCCAGCGCGAAGGAGGTCAGGCTGGACAGGTCGTAGCCCTCGACGCCCTGTTCGATCATCCGGTGCGCCATCGTCGGTGGGGCACCCCAGTTCGTCACCCGCGCCGATTCGATCAGTTGGCAGACCAGATCGACGTCGAAGGCGCCCAGGTGCAACACGATCGTCGAACCGGTGGCCAGCCGGGGCATCGCCAGGTTGTGCAGGCTGGCGATGTGGAACAGCGGCAGGGCCAACAGGTAGCGGCGGTCCTTCGGGTCGGTCGGGTCACCGAAGGCGGCCTGCACCGCATCGCTCATCCGGTGGAACTCGTTGACCATCGTCATGTTCAGGTGCACGTGGGTGACGGCCTTGGCCATCCCGGAGGTGCCGGAGGTGAACAGGATCGCCGCCGGATCCAGCTCGTCGCAGGACACCTCGGGCAGGGTGCTGTGCTCGGTGCCGTGGCCCCGCACCCGATCGAACGGCAGCACCGGAATCTCCCCGACGGTGTCGGCCAGTACCGCGGCGCGCTTCGGGTCGGCCACCACCACCTTCGGGGTGGTGAGCCCGATCGCGTGGGCCCATTCCCGGGGCGTCCACCAGGCGTTGCTGGCCACCGCCACCGCCCCGAGGGCCTGGATGGCCCAGAAGGTGACGATCCACTCCACCCGGTTCGCGCCCGCGATCAGCACCCGGTCGCCGGTCGAGATGTCGTACTCGGAGCGCAGGAACTCGGCGAACCCGGCCACCTCCCGCAGGTGCTCGGTGAAGCTCAGGGTTTCCTCGCGGGTGATGATGTAGGGCCGGTCGCCGTACTGGGCCGAATCGGCCAGCACCTGCTGCAGGTTGCGGTCGCGGTTGGCGAAAACCGGCAGCGTGGTGCCGAACACCTCGGCCGGCACCATCTCGAAGGGCCCACCCGGCCCGACGAGCTTGCCCATCACCTGAGCCTGCATCTGCGCGGCGTCACTCATGTCGTCCCTTTCCGACGGGGTTTGCCCAACATGGTGGAGGGTGGCTGAGCGTTATATTAGGGCTACTTTCAATCACCGGGATAACTCTCTCCGTGGTGCGGGTTCATCGGGTCGCGGTGTCGGTGAATGGGATCGCCCTGCCGGGGCCCGTGGTCATCGGGCCACAGTGGCCCTGAATCGACAGGGGAGAGTGTGATGGGGTCGTTGACGGGACAGGTGGCGTTGATCACCGGCGCCGGGCAGGGTGTGGGGCTGGGGATCGCCACCGCACTGGCCAAGGAGGGGGTGGCGATCGCAGCGGTCGGTCGTACCCTCGCCAAGGTCGAGAAGGCCGCCGCCGAGCTGGCCGAGTTGGGTGTCGAGGCCCGGGCCTATGAGCTCGACGTGCTGGACATCGACCGGATCAAGCCCACGGTGGATCGGGTGGCCGAGGATTTCGGCGGGCTCGACATCCTGGTGAACAACGCCTACACCGGACATCTCGGCAAGTTGCTCGAGCTGGACGACGCGGCCTTCCAGAAGGGCTTCGTCTCTGGCCCCTTCGCCACCTTCGCGGCGATGAAGGCCGCCCACCCGCATCTGGTCGCCCGGGGCGGGGGCAACATCGTCAACGTGGTCACCTCGGCGATGGTGCGCTGGGATCCGACCGGCTACGGCGCCTACGCCGCGGCCAAGCAGGGGGTGAAGGCGGTCTCGCGCACCGCGGCCGCCGAGTGGGCCGCCGACGGCATCCGGGTGAACGCGATCGCCCCGCACGCCCTGTCCCCGGCGCTGAAGTGGTGGACCGCGAACTACCCCGACGAGGCCGCCGAGTTCGTGAAGTCCATTCCGATGGGGTACATCGGCGAATGCGAGCCCGACATCGGACGTGCGGTGGTGGCGCTGGTCGGCACCGACCTGCGGTACATGACCGGGGCCGTGCTGCCACTGGACGGCGGTCAGGCCTACTTCGGCTGACCCTCCGGCAGCAGGCGGTGAGCGGTGCCGGTCAGGATGTCCAGCACCGTGTCGACCGGGCGCCCGGTGGTCACCGAGACCATCGCACCCAGGAACAGGGTGCTCAGAATGCTGGCCGCCTGGTCGAGGGATTCCTCGGAGTGCCCGCCGGTGTCCCCGGCGCGCAGGGCCGCCCCGATCCAGGCGGCCCGCTCCGGGCCGAACCCGACCCCGTCCGGCAGGGCCGGTGACCAGGCCACGAAGGCCCGGTACATCGCCTGGTACAGCAGCGGTTTCTCGGCGACCTGATGCATGATCCGGCCGAAGACGTCGCTGATCCGGTCGGCGGGGGAATCCCCGGAGGGTTGGCGTTGCTGCACCCCCGCGGTGGAGCGGCCGCCCAACTCCAACAGGGCCTCGACCAACAACTGATCCTTGGACGAGGCGTGCTGGTAGGCGGTCGGCACCGAGACCTCGGCCCGGGCCGCCACGGTACGCACCGTGACCGCGTCGTAGCCACCCTCGGTGGCCAGCTCGATGGTCGCCGCGATCAGTTTGCGGCGGGTCGCCGCCCGCGCCGGGGACAGCAACCCGGGCGTGATCGTGGGAGTGGGTGTGGCGGCGTCCATCGGACCAGCATAGATTCAATTGTGGTGCTTGTATACCGGCGTAAAACACCTCAATACACATCGTGTTGACAGGTGTCTACTCGTCTGGTGGACTACTTCCGTTCGCCCCGTTGACCCCTGAGGACAGACATGGATTTGCGAGAAACACCCGAGCAGTTGGAACTGCGTCGTGAGCTGCGGGCCTACTTCGCCCAGTTGCTGAGCCCCGAACTGCGTCGCAAGGTCGGCGAGGAAGGTGTCGGCGGCGACAACTTCCGCGAAGTGGTCAAGATGTTCGGCCGGGACGGCTGGCTGGGCATCGGCTGGCCCACCGAGTACGGCGGCCAGGGGCGCTCGCTCGACGAGCAGTACGTGTTCTTCGACGAGGTGCAGCGGGCCGGTCTGCCGTTCCCGTTCGTGACCGTCAACACCGTCGGCCCGACCCTGATGCAGTACGGCACCGAGGAGCAGAAGAAGCAGTTCCTGCCCGGCATCCTCAACGGTGACATCGTCTTCGCGATCGGGTACACCGAGCCGAACGCCGGCACCGACCTGGCCTCGCTGACCACCAAGGCCGTGGCCGACGGCGACGACTGGGTGATCAACGGGCAGAAGATCTTCACCTCCGGGGCGAACACCGCCGACTACGTCTGGCTGGCCGCCCGCACCGACCCCGAGGCGCCCAAGCACAAGGGTGTCTCGATCATCATCGTGCCCACCGACGCCGCAGGCTTCTCCTGGACTCCGATCCAGGCCGTCGGTGGCATGGTCGTCACCGCCACCTACTACGAGAACGTCCGGGTGCCGCGCAGCGAAACCGTGGGCGAGGTGAACGGCGGCTGGAACCTGATCACCGCCCAGCTCAACCACGAGCGGATCGGTCTGGCCGCCCTGGGTGGCCGGATGATCGCGCTGTGGGAACAGGTGCTGGCCTGGGCCAAGGAGACCGGCGCGATCGAGAAGCCCTGGGTGCGTGCGGAGTTCGCCCGCACCTACGCCAAGCTCGAGGCGATGCGGTTGATGAACTGGAAGATGACCGCCGCGGTGAACGAGGGCAAGCTGACCGGCGCGACCGCCGGCGCGGCCAAGGCCTACGGCACCGAAACCCACATCGACGTACAGCGGGCGCTGACCCAGATTCTGGGGGCCGGCGGCCGGGTGCGTCCGGAGCAGCCGGGTGCGGTGCTGGCCGGGCAGATCGAGCAGCTCTCCCGGCAGGGCATCGTCAACACCTTCGGTGGCGGCGTGAACGAGGTCTTGCGCGACATGGTGGCCACCCAGGGCCTGAACATGCCGCGGGTGAAGAGGGCCAAATGAGCACCGACACCAGCTACGAGGAGCGGCTGCAGGCCTTCGTCGGACGTGAGGTGATCGCCCGCCGCAAGGGGCAGGACGCGGTCAACCAGGCGATGATCCGGCACTGGGTCGAGGCCATGCTCGACGACAACCCGATCTACACCGACGCCGAGGCCGCCCGGGCCACCGGACGCAACGGCGTGGTCGCCCCGGTCACGATGACCCAGGCCTGGACCATGCGCGGGCTCAAGGCGCACCTGGCCGGCACCGGCGGCGGCGCGATGAGCGAACTGCTCGCGCTGCTCGACGAGGGCGGGTACACCTCGGTGGTGGCCACCGACTCCGACTTCGAGTTCCACCGCGAACTGGAGATCGGCGACGAGGTGGACGCCGACGAAGTGGTGGCCGCGATCTCCGAGGAGAAGGCCACCGGCCTGGGTATCGGCCGCTTCGTCACCACCGTGCGCACCTACCGCGATCAGCACGACCGGGTGGTTGCGGTGCAGAACTGGCGCACCCTGCGCTTCAAGCCCGGCACCGGACGCTCGGCGAAACCCGCCGAGGAGGAGAAGCCCCGCGCACTGCGGCCCCGCCCGGCGATCAACCTGGACAACCAGTTCTGGTTCGACGCAGCCAAGGAACACCGCCTGGTGATTCAGCGCTGCGCCGACTGCGGACAGTTGCGCCACCCGCCCGGCCCCGCCTGCCCGCACTGCCAGTCGTTCGACTGGGACACCCTCGAGGCGTCCGGTGAGGGCACCGTCTACAGCTACATCGTGGCGCACCACCCGCCGCACCCGGCCTTCGAGTACCCGCTGCTGATCGCGGTGGTGGAACTCGCCGAGGGCACCCGTTTGACCACCAACCTGGTGGGTGTCGAACCCGCCGACGTCACCATCGGCATGCCCGTCCGCCTGGAATGGCTCGATGCCGACCCCGACTTGACCCTGCCGGTTTTCCGACCGGTGACCGAACAGGAGCAGTGATGGACTTCAACCGTGACGAGGACGTCCAGGCCGTTGCCGGTCTGGCCCGAGAGATCCTGACCGACCGGGCGACCGTCGACCTGGTGCGGGCGACCGAAACCACCGAATCGCGCACCGACGACAACCTGTGGAAGTCGCTGGCCGACGCCGGCCTGGTCGGCGTGGCGCTGAGCGAGGAATCCGGCGGCTCCGACCTGGGCCTGCACGGGCTGGCCGCGCTGCTGGAGGAGCAGGGCCGCACCGTGGCCCCCGCCCCGCTGTGGAGCGCGATGGTCGCCGCCCTGCTGGTGGAACAGTTCGGTGACGACGCCGCGCGCGCGCAGTTGCCGTCGCTGGCCGAGGGCAGCACCCGGCTCACCGTGGCGCTGGAGGAATTCGGCGCCGCCGAACCCGCCGATCCGCGAACCACCGCCCGCCGCGCGGGTGAAGGCTGGGTGCTCACCGGTGAGAAGGCGATCGTGCCGACCCCGGCCGGTGCCGCCGGCGTCCTGGTCAGCGCCCGCACCGAGGACGGGCTCGGCCTGTTCCTGGTCGACGCGGAGGCCGAGGGCATCGCCTGGGAGTACACCCACACCACCACCCACGACCGGGCCGGCAACCTGACCCTGACCGACACCCCGGCCACCCTGCTGGGCGACACCGACGGGGTGGCGGTGCGCCGCGCGATCACCCTGGGCTCGCTGGCCCTGGCCGCGATCCAGGTGGGGGTCGCCGAGGGTGCGCTCACCCTGGCCGCCGACTACCTGCGCGAACGCGAACAGTTCGGCCGGCCGTTGGGCACCTTCCAGGCCGTCCAGCACCAGTTGGCCGACTGCTGGATCGACATCGACGCGATGCGGGTCACCCTCTGGGAGGCCGTCACCGCGCTGAACAACAACGAGGACAGCGCCGACCGCGCCGTCCTGGTGGCCAAGTGGTGGTGCGACCAGGGTGGCCTGGACGTGGTGCACCGCGTCCAGCACCTGCACGGTGGGATCGGCGTGGACGTCGACTACCCGGTGCACCGCAACTTCCTGTGGGGCAAACAGATCTCCGGAACCCTCGGTGGTGCGGCCGCCGCGCTGGCCGACCTGGGTGATCTGCTGGCGGAGCAGGACGTGGCCTCATGAGCATCGACTTCGACGCGGTGCAGGTGGGCGACACCCTGCCCGACGATCCGATCGAGATCACCCGCACGCTGATCATCGCCACCGCGCTGGCCAGTCGTGACTACCAGGATGTGCACCACGACCCGGTGCTGGCCGTCGAACGCGGTTCGAAGGACATTTTCATGAACATCCTGGCCAGCAACGGCATGGTCGACCGCTACGTCACTGCGTGGGCCGGGCCGAACGCCCGGGTCAATCGGGTGAAGATCCGGCTCGGGGTGTCCAACTACCCCGGGGACACGATGACCATGAAGGGCACCGTGCTGGCCAAGGACGAACAGGCCCGCACCATCGACCTCGAGGTGGTCGGGGAGAACAGCCTGGGCAACCACCTGTCGGGTACGGCGACCATTGAACTACCGGAGACCATTGAACTACCGGAGGTGACCGCATGAGCGCGATTTCGGGAACCAGCGCGATCGTCGGGATCGGGGCGACCGAGTTCTCCAAGGCCTCCGGCCGCAGTGAGCTGCAGTTGGCCTGCGAATCGGTCGTGGCCGCCCTGGACGATGCGGGTATCCACCCGTCCGAGGTCAACGGCATGGTCAGCTTCACGATGGAATCCAGCTCGGAGATCCACGTGGCCCGCAGCATCGGGATCAAGGAGCAGACCTTCTTCTCCCGGGTCGCCCACGGCGGCGGCGCGGCCTGCGGCACCGTGGCCCACGCGGCCGCGGCGATCACCGCCGGCCTGGCCGATGTGGTGGTCTGCTGGCGGGCGTTCAACGAACGCTCCGGGCAGCGCTTCGGGCTCGGGCAGGCCGATCGTCCGATGGACATCTCGGCCGACCGGGCCTACTACTCCTGGCTGACCCCCTACGGCCTGTCCACCCCCGCCCAGTGGGTGGCGATGGCCGCCCAGCGGTACATGCATGAGTACGGCGCGACCTCGCGGGACTTCGGGCAGATCGCGGTGATCGACCGCAAGCACGCGGCGACCAACCCGCACGCCTGGTTCCACAAGCGTCCGATCACCATCGAGGACCACCAGAACTCCCGGTGGATCGCCGAACCGTTGCACCTGCTGGACTGCTGCCAGGAGACCGATGGCGGGCAGGCGCTGATCGTGGTTTCGGCCGAACGGGCCAAGGATCTGAAGCACAAGCCGGCCTGGGTCACCGGTGCCTCCCAGGGCATCGCCGAGGACCAGTTGATGATGACCTCGTACTACCGTCCCGAGATCACCGGCCTGCCGGAGATGAAGCTGGTCGCCGACCAGTTGTGGGAGCAGAGCGGTCGCCGCCCCGACGACATGGACGCGGCGATCCTGTACGACCACTTCACCCCGTTCGTACTGACCCAGTTGGAGGAGCTCGGCTTCTGCGGTCGCGGTGAGGCCAAGGACTTCATCGCCGACGGGCACCTGGACACCGACGGCAAGCTGCCGCTGAACACCCACGGCGGCCAGCTCGGCGAGGCCTACCTGCACGGCATGAACGGCATCGCCGAGGCGGTCCGGCTGATCCGGGGCGAGTCGGTCAACCAGCCCAAGCAGGTCGACGACGTGGTGGTCACCGCCGGCACCGGCGTACCGACCAGCGGTTTGGTGCTCAGCGCCGACCGGTGACCGGCGGGCTCACCGGATCCGAGTCGAAACCAGGGCCCTCTCACCGGCGAATCAACAGGCTGACCGGGTAGTGGTGCAGTAGCTCCTTGATCTGCACCCGCCCGGTCCAGTCGTGTCCGGAGTACACATCGTGCCAGGTGCCGGCCAGGTCGAAGCCGGAGTCGCACCAGCCGCCCTCGGCCGCCAGCCGGTAGGGGAGCCGGGTGACCAGGGTGATCGCACCACCGCGGTCGAACCCGACCAGATGGTGGGCGCAGGCCCCGTCGGTGTACACCGGGGTGTAGCCGGTGAACAGCTCCGGGTGGTCGCGCCGGGTGCGCAGGGTCTGGACGGTGATCCACAACTTCGCGTTGCCGGAGGCGTCCACCGGCGGCGGCTCCTCGCCCCGGGCGATCGCGTCCTCGATCCAGTCCAACCGGGAGGCCCGGTCGGCGAAGTTCACCGGCCGGCGATTGTCCGGGTCGACCAGGGCGTTGTCCCACAATTCGGTGCCCTGATACACATCGGGCACCCCCGGCATGGTCAGTTGCAGCACCTTCTGGGCCAGGGTGTTGCTCCACCCGGGCTGCTCCACCAGCACCCACATCCGGGCCAGGGCGTCCCGCAGATCCGGGTCGTCATGGGCCTCGTCGACCAGCGCATGCACGATCGCCTCGAAATGCGCGTCGGGGTCGCTCCACCGGGTGCCGGTGGCCGCTTCCCGCATCGCCTTCTCGGCGTAGGCGTGCATCCGGTCGCGTTCGATCGCACCGGCGGCCACCAGGGTTTGGGCCATCAGGTACCCGAACCGGCGATCCGGCACCCGACTGCGGCTCATGAACGCCGCGGCGAAATCCTCCCAGGGCCGATCGATCTCGCTCAGCACCGCGAGCCGGGCCCGGACGTCCTCACCACGCTTGGTGTCATGGGTCGACATCGAGGTCATCGACTCGGGCCAGTCCCGCAACCGGGCAGCCTGGCGCCGGTGGAACTCGTCCACGCCGATACCGAACCGGTCGGGTTCACCACCGACCTCGTTGAGTGCCACGAACCGGTTGTAGCGGTACCAGGCGGTGTCCTCCACGCCCTTGGCCATCACCGCACCGCTGAACTGCTCGAACCGCACCTGCGCCTCGGTGCCGGTCTCACCGACCGCGGCCACCACCTCGTCCAGGGCCGGGGCCAGGTCGGGACGGGCCTGTCGCGCGGCCGTCACGGCCCGCTCCAGATTCTCCCGGCCGAAGGGCAGGTAGGAGCGGTACACCGGGACATGGGCGGCCAGCTCCACCAACGCCTCGCACAGCGTGTCGCGGCGCAGGACGGCTGCATCGTCGTCCCCATCGCCGACGATCAGGGTCGCGATCCGCCGCGCCTCGGTCGGCAACAACTCGCTCGCGGCCTGCCGTTTGCCGTCCAGCACATGGGCGTGCAGGTCCTGCTCGTCGCCGGTCAACTCCCGGTAGAGCCGGGTGAAGTCCGGTTCGTCGGCCGGGTCGATCAACACCTGACAGACCTCGCGCATCGCGTCGTAGCCGGTGGTGCCGGCGATCGGCCAGTCGGGCAGTTGCTCGCCGGGCTCGACGATCTTCTCGGCGGTCAGCCACCGGTTCGGCCCGGCGCATTCGCGCAGCCGGGTCAGGTAGTCGCCGGGGGAGACCAGACCGTCGGGGTGATCGACCCGCACCCCGACCACGACCTCGTCGTTCAGCAGGTCGAGGATCTTGGCGTGGGTGGCGTCGAAGACCGCCGGGTCCTCGACCCGGACGCCGGCCAGATCGGCGACGGCGAAGAAGCGGCGATAGGTGAGTTCCTCGTTGCCCTCGCGCCAGTTGATCAGCCGGTAGTGCTGCCGGTCCAGGATCTCCGACAACGGGGCGTCACCGTCGCTGCTGCCCTCGGCGAGCGGGAACCGGTGCTCGTGGTAGTGCAGCTCGTCCCCGTCGAGGGTGAAATCGTCGGCCGACACCTCGTCGCCCAGCACCGGCAACAGGATCGGCCCACGTGCCCAGTCGATGTCGTACCAGTCGGCGTAGGGGGAGTTCCGGCCCTCCCGCAGCACACTCCACCAGGACGGGTTCTCCACCGGCCGGGCCACCCCCAGGTGATTCGGCACGATGTCGATCACGATGCCCAACCCGGCCGCGGCCGCGGCGTCGCGCAGCGCCGACCAGCCCTCGTCCCCACCGCGTTGCGGGTCGATCGCGGTCGGGTCGACGATGTCGTAACCGTGATCCGAACCACTGGTCGAGGTCAGGATCGGCGACAGGTACACCGCCCCGACCCCGATCCGGGCCAGGTAGGGCACCAGATCGGCGGCGTCGTGCAGGGTGAAACCGGGACGGATCTGCAATCGATAGGTCGAGGTGGGAATCGCCATGGGCACGAGCCTATCCGGCGGGTGCCCGGGTCACACGGTCTGTGCTTGCTCTTCCTCGCGCTTGCGCAGGATCTCGGTGACCTCGGCCTTCCAGCTCTCGACCGGACGGGTGGTGTCGATCTCGAACTCGAAGCGGTCGGTCATCTCCGGGGTGATGTCGGCAACGTCGACGTAGAACTGCTCGTACCAGCGACGGAGCTGGTAGACCGGCCCGTCCTCCTCGCACAACAGCGGGTTGTCGATCCGGGCCTTGTTGTTCCAGATCTGCACGTCCTGCTCGAAGCCGTACTTGATGAACTCGGCCATCTGCAGGCCGGATTCCTGGGCGATCTCCGGATTCGGGAAGTCGGACTTCTTCACCTTGATCGCGTAGTTCAGCATGAAGCTGTTCTGGTCGATCGGGTAGTGCGAGTTGATCAGGGTCATGTTGACCTCGGTGTCCGATGCGGCCATGTCGGTGACCCTTTCGCGAGACGATGTGCTCGCACGGTATGTGGCGAGCATCACGTCCCGCGGGTGGGGTTCCCGTCAGATGGACGCCTTGTTCCTCAGTCGATCCACGCCCGGTCGAACATCACCATGGTGTTGGCCGCACCAACGATGCCGTGCACATTGTCGTTCCAGAAGGAGATCTCTTCGGACCAGCCCCACAGCAGGAAGGGCACGTCCTCGTTGATCTGCTCCTGCAGGGCCTCCATGATCCGGTGTTGCTCCTCCTCGGTGGTGGCCGCCTCGAATCCCTCGATGAGGGAGTCGAGCTCCGGGCTGGAGTAGGCCCCGTAGCGTTGGATGCCGTCGCTGTGCAGAACGGCGAACATCTTGGCCAGCGGGTCGGCCTCGCGGAAGTTGTAGCTCCACGAGGTGATGTCGTAATCCTGGCTCCCCGCAATCCGGGTGATCTGGTCGGTGATCGAAGCGGCGGTGTCGCTCTCGACCTCGAAACCGACGGCCTCCATCTGTGCCTTGAAGGCCAGGTTGCGGGTGCGCAACGACGCGCTCGGGCCGCCCAGGATCTGCAGTTTGCCGTCGTAACCGTCGGCCTTGGCCTCCTCCAGCAGGCGGCGGGCCTCCTCGGGGTCGTACTCGAGCCCCTGCGCCTCGGTCGCCCAGCGGGAATGCTCCGGGAACAGGGTCGTTTCGCCGTGACCGTACTCACCGACGACGGTCTTCTGCAGCGCATCGGCATCGGTGGCCAACTGGATCGCCCGACGCACCCGGGGATCGGCTCCCGGACGCCCCTCCTGGGCATTGATCATGCCCAGCGAGCCGCCGGTGACCAGCGAGCGGTATCCGCTGAACCCGTCCTCGATCAGCGGGCCGAGATGGTTGGAGTCCCGGGCCAGGGCGGCGTCGACGTCCATGGACCGCAGGGCATCCACCGCGATCTGCGGGTCGGTGAAGTACACGAACCGGACGCTGTCGAGGTGCGGGGCGCCGTTCCAGTAGTTCGGGTTGGCCTCCAGGGTGATCTGGGTGCGCTCCTCCCAGGCGCCCGCCACATTGCGCACCCACAGCGGGCCCTCCGGGGAGGTCGGCGCAGCGGCGTACCGGTCCTGGCTGAACTTCACCGCCTCGGCGTCCAGCGGGTCGCCGTTGGAGAAGGCCACGTCCGCCCGCAGGGTGAGCGTCCATTCGGTGAAGTCGTAGTTGGCCGAGCCCCTGTACGGAAGAGAATCCCGGCTGCCGGAAGCCGTCGTGCGCCGGATCGGCCCCCGGAGTGCTCAGCGGACGCTGTTCGCCACGTCCTCCGCCTCCTCGGCGGACAGTTCGGTCGAGATGATCACCAGGGTGAGGGTCTGCTCCCGGGGGACGAGGATCTCGGTCCAGGTGAGCTCGGCGATGTCGCGGGCCAGAACGTTGTCGGCCACCCGGCGGGCGGTGCCGCAGTCGAGGGATCCCTGCGTGTAATCGGTTCCGAACGAGGTCGCCTCCGCCTCGGCGGCGAACTCGATCACTTCCACCACGGCCTCATCGCCCCGATCGGTGGTGAACGCACCTTCGAGCACCCGCACCGGTGTCGGCAACGCCGAGCGATCGATGCAGGCGTAGGAGGCCCAGATCGCCATCGCCTCCTCGACATCGCGTTCGGTGGCCCAGGGGGTGTCCGGCTCCGCGTCATCGTCCACGCTCTGGGGTCGCGGGCTCCACCCCGACGGGCTGGGCAGCGGTTCGACGTCGACGGTGGGTTCGAGGTCGGGGGCCGGTGTGGTCCGGGAGGTGGAGCTCCCCGGCGAGGGTGGCTGCTCGTCGGTGGACCCATCAACCCCGTTGCAGGCGGAGAGGAGCAGCGCCAGCGCCACGATGACCACAGATCTCATGTCAGCGCTCGAAGTGGTGCCAGTCCCACCCGGAGAACCACTGGAAGCCGCGCCGGGTCATCGCCTTGACCATGGGGGAGTTGGTGTGCAGCAGGCCGGTGACCGAGGTGGGTCGGCTGGTGGCGTAGGTGGCGGTGGGGTACCACCGTCCGTCGGGTGCCCGGTAGGGATTCTGGGCCGGGTTGATGTCGACCGCCCGGCCGGTGGAGTGCGGGGACATCCGGTACGGGTTGCCCACCACGTGCCGGCAGTTGAAGGCCGAGGTGTTGTTGGCCGCCATCATGGCCACGTCGTCGGCCTGCCAGTGATCGGGATTGGTCATCTGCCCGATCCGGAACCCGCCGTCGAAGGCTTCCTTGAACGCATCCCGCGTGATGCCGGCAATATCGCGCCGGACCACCAACACGCCGGTGCGCACTGTGCCGGAGTAGTTCCGGTAGGTCATGGTGATGGTCGACAACTGTCCCGGCCCGACGGGGCACCCCGCCCGATAGGTGTGCCGGACGTCGGAGGCCACTGTGTTGCGGATCGTGGCCGACCAGGCGGCGGTGCGGCGCAGGGTGAAGGTGGGGCTGTAGTACCGCCCGGCGGCGCTGTCGACGCCCACCCGGTAGGTGTAGGTGCCGGCCTGGGTGGCGCCGTAGGTGAGTTTCAGGGTGTAGCTGCCGCGGGAGTCGGTGGTGCCGACCTGGGAGCGTGACCAGCGGCCCGCGACGAGGACCTCGGTGAAGACGGGTCGGTTGGGTGCGCCGTGTGCGGTACCCCAGACGTAGGTGACCTCGCCGACGGGCTTGGTGCCGGCGCCGGCAGCGGTCACGCCCGGAATGCGGTTCAGCGTGACCGGGTCACTCCACACGCCCTCGAAACCGATGCGGTAGGTGTGCAGGCCGACGCTGGTCGCGTTGGGAGCCACGATCGTGAAGTACCCGGTGCTGTCGGGGGTGGTGCTGCCGAACCCGACCCACTGGCCGTCGACCAGGCGCTGGGCGGTGAGGCTGCTCACGGACGGACAATTGCGGGCCCAACCCCACAGGTAACTGGTCTGGCCCGCCGGCTTGGTGCCGGCCGAGGCCGCCGTGATCGTGCAGGAAACCGCGGCGGACCGCTGCGCCGGTTCCGCACCCGATGGTGGATCCACCGCTGGTGACGCATCCGGTGCCGGGTGCTCGGGGGGCGGTGCGGTCGTCTCCAGCGATGGGACGGAGGGCTCGGGGGAGGGCGGTGTTTCGACCTCGGGAGCCGGGTTCGCGGGAGTCTCCGGCGCCGGGCTGTCCACGGGCGCCTCGGGGGAGGCCGGAACCGAGGGGGATGGATTCGCCGCCGGGGGCGCGGGATCGTCATCGGCGTGGGCGACCGAGCCCATCGTCAGAACCAGGATCGTCGCCACCATTGGCGCGAGGCGCTCCATGAACGGGGGTGTAGCGTCCGCACCGATCCGGCCGACAGTCCTATCGCGATACCGGGGAACTGTCCAGGTGCGCGCCCAGCCCCAACAGTTCACCGATCACGTCGAGACCGGGGAAGTCGATGCGTGCGGTGGCTTGTTCGGCGACGATCGGTTTGGCCCGGTAGGCGAACCCGACCGCGGCCTGCGACATCATCACCAGATCGTTGGCCCCGTCGCCGACCGCGACGGTGCGCTCGGGGGCGATGCCCAGTTCGTCGGCCCACTGCCGCAGCATCTGCGCCTTGGTGTCGGCGGTGACGATGTCGCCGAGCACCCGGCCGGTGAGCACCCCATCGGCCACCTCGAGACGGTTCGCCAGGTGGTGACCGATGTCGAGCTGATCGGCCAGGCCGGACACGACCTCGGTGAAACCGCCGGAGACCAGACCGAAGGTCCACCCGCTCAGGTGCAGGCAGGCGGCCAACTCCCGGGCGCCGGGGCTGAACTCGACCTCCTGCAGGACGTCGGCGAAAACCCCCTCGGGCACCCCGGCCAGGGTGGCGACCCGCTGGGTGAGGCTGGCGGCGAAGTCGAGTTCGCCCCGCATGGCACGTTCGGTGACCGCGGCCACCTCGGCGCGGGTGCCGGCGCGTTCGGCGATCAACTCGATCACCTCGGCGGTGATCAGGGTGGAGTCGACGTCCGACACCAACAGGCCCGGGCCGGGTTCGGTCAGTGCCTCGGGCAGTACCAGAAAGGTGCCGCCGGCCCCGGTGACCAGGTCGCGGGCGGTCGAGACCGTGTCCTCGTCGAAGTCGCCGACGAACCGGGCCGCGGTCCATCGGTCGGTGCTGCGGCCGGTGGTGATGTCACTGCCCAGGACGGCCGCGACCGAGTTCAGGGTCGGGTCGGCGGCGGCGAAGGCCACCGCGAGGTGGGTGCTCACGAATCACTCCGGGCAACACTGAGCCGGGTGCACATCCGCACCAGTTGGACGAGGTTGGCCGACTCCACGCAGGCGAAGCCGGGCCATTCGTCATCGCCCATGCCGGACAGTCCGGCGGCCTTGTCGGCCCACGGATTCCAGATCACGGTCTGCGGGGAGCCGGACTTCTCGATCAGGATCCGGCGGCCCAACACCGGGTCGTGCAGCACCGCCTCGTTGGCGGTCTGGAAGATCCGGTCGGTCTCACCCTCGAAGGTGACCATCCCGTGATGGGTACCGGCCTCCCCGGTGAGTTTGTCGATCACATCCTGGTGATCCATCCCCTCGACCTGTACCTGCCGCACGTCACCGACCGCCAGGTAGGTGTGCAGCGCGGCCTGGGTCTGTGGGGTCGGCGGCTCGACCTCCAGGGTCATCATCAGCGTGTCGGACACGTCGACCCGGTACCGGGCCCGGAAATCGCTCGGCCACAGGTCGGCGCCGGGAAGACCCTCGGCGTCGGCATGGGTGAACTCCAACACGACCGAGATCTCGTCACCGGTACGCGAGGCCGAGGCCAGGGTCCACGGGGTGAGCCGGGCGAAACCGTGCGCCGGCTTCGAGGTGCCGTCGGGGCCGGGGCCGAACCAGGGAAAGCACAGCGGCACCCCGCCGCGGATCGCCCTGCCCTCGGCGAACACCGCCTGCTCGGCCAGCCACAACACCGGATCGTGGCCGGTGGGGATCCAACTGGTCAGGTGGGCACCCTGCAGATAGAGCTCCGCGGTACCACCGGGCAGATCGATGTCGAGTTTGGGCAGGCCGCCGCGGCCCTCGGCCAGGGTCAGCCCAGCAATGTCAGGCAGGTCCATGGCGTCGAAGTTACGCGACGGGGGAGTGGACCCGAAGTCCACCCCCTCGCCGGGCGGTCGGTCGACCGGGTCAGTCGCGGGTGCGCGCCAGCCGTTCGGCGGTGCCGACGACCTCGGTGAACAGATCGTCCATCGCCCGGGCCTGGAACTCGCGCGGGGTGAACTCGCCGTCGGTGACATCGTCGGTGAGGAAGAAGGTCACCTGGCCACGGACGTCCGACATGTGTGCGTTGGCCACGATGCCGCGCCAGTGCTCGACCGCCCGCACCCCACCGGCCGCGCCGTAGGAGACGAAGCCGACGGCCTTGTCGCGCCATTCCCCGTAGAGGAAGTCGAAGGCGTTCTTGAAGGCGCCCGGCACCGAGTGGTTGTACTCCGGGGTCACGAAGATGTAGCCGTCGAAGGGCGCGATCTTCTCGGCCCAGGCCCGGGTGTGCGGCTGGGAGTAGACTCCCGACCCGGCCGGCAGCGGCTCGTCCAGCAGGGGCAGGTTCTGGTCGGCGACGTGAATCAGCTCGTACTCGGCGTCGGTGCGGCCCACGGACTGTTCGAACACCCAGTCACCCACTTTCGGGCCGAGGGCGTTGGGGCGGGTGCTGCCGACGATGATGGCG
>JAAYAO010000371.1 GCA_012719335.1 Propionibacterium sp.
AACCGGTGCCAGGCCACACCCATCGTGGCGTTCAGGCCGAGCACGATCATCCAGGTGAACGAGATGATGATCTTCAGCGCCGCGACCAGCACGATCGCGGTCTCCAGTGTGGCTTGGGAGAGGCCGCCGGGGATCAGGAACCAGGTCAGCGGGAAGTGCGTGGTGGTGGCGTACTCGGCTGGCCCGGCGGTCTCGAAGAGGCGGTATTCCAGGCCGCGCAGCACCAAGATGCAGATGCCGACGGTGAGAATCACCAGTTCGACGAACACCGCCTGCCAGGTGCGGGACCCGAAGAAACGCCCCTTCTGCGGGCCGACACCGAAGAACCGGACGGCCATCAGGCCCAGAATCGCGATCACGGTGAACCAGCCGAGAATCTCGGTGAACCACTCGTAGGGCGGGAAATGCCCGATCAGCGGCAGGGCGAAGGCCGGGTTGAAGAGCTGCCCGATGGCCTGACCCAGGGTCAGCACCAGCCCGATGAACCCGATCATCACCAGCCAGTGCAGGACACCGATCGGTTTCAGTTGGAGCATCCGGGTGTGTCCCAGGGTTTCCACCACCAGGTTCTTCCACCGGCTGCCGGGGTTGTCGGAACGTCCCAGGGTCGGTTGCCCGATCTTCACCACGGAAACGATCTTGGCGATCATCCGGATGAACATGACGAGCCCGACGACTGCGACGGCCAACGCCAGGACTGTGGCCACAATCTTCACTGATCTCTGCCTCTCACTCGGCGTGCGGTCAGCCTACGGGGCAGCGATCACGACGACGACCGCACCCACCAACCATCCAGTATGTCGTGGATCACCATCCCGATGCCGGACCATCTCGCTGGGAGGTCTGTGACCTACGTCTCGCCGATCGTAGCGGGACGGTGCTCAGTGCTCGCGCTGGCGACGTCGGGTGAGAACGAACCCGGTCACCACGATCACCAGCAGGATGCCGCCGCCCAGCGCCAGGGTCTGCCAGTTCGAGTCGCCGTCATCGCCCGTGCCGTCGTCGGTGTCGTCGGCCTCCGGGTCGGGGGTGGGGGCGGTGGAGGGATCCCATTCGGACGACCCCACCGGGTCGGTGATCCGCAGCTCGACCGGGTCTTCGTTCAGCGGGACGTCGATGTCCGGCACCGGGTCGCCGCAGCCGGTCTCGGGGTGGTTGCTCACCCCGCACACCATGTTCGCCTCGTCGCGCACATCGGTCACCGCACGCAGCAGATCGAGCCCGGTGACATTGCTGTCGGCCACCACGCAGGTGCCGGTGGCCTCGGGGGCGGTGCCGGTCGGGGAGTCCTCGTCGGTGCCGTAGTCGATCACCACCGCAACCCGCTTCTTGCCGTCCTCGGCCGGTACCCCGGCGCAGATCGTGTCGAAGTCGGTGTCGGTGCGCGGCATCCGGGGGGTGTTGCCGGAGACGGCGAAACGCCAGCCCTCCACCGCGCCGTCCTCGGGGACGGCCTCGTGGGCGCCGACGGTGGCGAACGTCCATTCCTGGCCGGTCCAGGTGTAGTAGCCCCAGAACCGGTAGCCGTCCTCGGCCGCAGCGGTGGTGACGGAGCCGAACAGAACCGCCACGGCGGCCAGAACTGCCAGCAGGGTGCGACGCAGGTGGGTCATGGTGACCTTTCGATACGGAGGATCGCTGGTGACTCTAGTACGCAGTGTTCCAATTGGCCCGGCGAGTGCCGACAGCGCCGAGTCGGCTCGCCGGTGCACGCCGGTTGCCGGGTTATCGTCGCGGGCGAGGAGGGGTGATGATCCGGTTCGAGTCGGTGAGTACCAAGGCGCGGCGCGGCCAACGCGGCCTGCACGATATTTCGTTGACCCTGCCGGTCGGCGCGAAGGTGGCGCTGTTCGGCCCGGCCGGGGCCGGCAAGTCGGCCCTGCTGGGGTTGGTGAACCGGCTGGTCGAGCCGAAGTCGGGTGCGCTGACCTGGGACGAACAGCCGTTGCGCAGCCACCGCCGCTCCGCGCTGCGGGCCGCGGTCGGCTGGTGGAGCCCACCGGAGGGGCTGTTCGGTGAACGTTCGGTGCTGGACAACATCGTGGTCGCCCTGCAACGGCTCGGCTGGGAGGAACACCTGCAGCGGTCCCGGGCCTTCGAGCTGTTGGAACAGCTCGGGTTGCCCCGCTCGCTGGCGGTGCGTGGCCCCGCCGAACTGCCCGCCGATCAACAGGCCCTGGTCGCGTTGGCCCGGGCGCTGGCCGCCGGCCCCGAGGTGGTGTTGGGCGACGATCCGCTGCGGGATCTGCCGGACGAGGCCGCGGGCATGGTGGCGGTCACCGCCCGCCGGGCCCAGGCCGAATGGGGTGACCGGTGGCTGGTCGCCACCCGGAACCTGGATCAGGCGATCGCGCTGGCCGAACGGCTGGTGGTGCTCGACGACGGCCGGATTCTGCAGGACGGCCCGGTCGCCGAAGTGGTGGAGCTGCCCGCCAACGCCCGGGTGGCGGAGTTGATCGGCCCCGACCGGGGGGTGCGGGCCCTGGCGCTGCTGCCGGCGGCCGACCTCGTGCCGGTGCGGGTGGCCACCGTCCGCGACCCGAAGTCGGCCCGTCCCGGGGCGGCCACCCTGGTGGTCGACCGGCAGGCGCAACCGTTGGGCTGGACCCGCGGCAACCCCGCCCCCGACGGGGAGGTGCTCACCGCGGGGCTGGGCACGTCCTTCACCCCGGCCACCGACACCCTGCGCGACGCCCTGGAGGCCGTGCTGACCTCACCGACCGGGCTCGGGGTCGCGGTCGGCGTGCACGGCCGGTACCTGGGTGTGATCGATGCGGACGCGGTGTGGCAGTTGGCCGCGACCCGCCGGGCCGAGGTCGCCGAAGCCCGCGCCGAACAGGCCTACGCCGAACGGGAGGCCGCCCGCGCCGCCGCAGCAGCCGAAGCCGAGCGCGTCCAGCCCGAACCCGAGGAGACCGAACTCGAGGCCGGGGCCGATGACGCCGACGCCGACGCCACGGAGCCCGACGAATCCCGGGCCGACGAGGCGTCCGCGAGGGCATCGGACGAGATCGAAGCCGCGGACGAGGGGGCCGCAACCGGGCCCGAGGGTGCCGGCGCCGGGCCGGACAGCGGGGAATCGAGCAAGGAAGGCGAACCGGCGGAGAACCCCGAGTCGGACGAGGGGGCCGAGAGCGCGACCGAGCCCACGGTTCGGGCCGGGGACGAGCCCGACAGTCACAGCGTCGAGGCCGCGGACGCGGCCGAGGGCCGGGATGAAACCGGGCAGGGGCGATGATCGCTGAACTGGTGGCCCGGCACCTGCTGCTCGCGGTGTTGCCGCTGGTGGCCGGGGCCGTGGTCGCGGTACTGCTGCGACTCGCCCGCCGCGCCCTGCCCGCGGCCGGCACCGCCGTGGACCGGATCGTCGCGGTCGGCGGCGCCCTGCCGGTGGTGGCGGTGTGGGTGATCCTGCCGATCATCACCGGGCAGCCCCTGATGCGCACCGCGCACCTGGAGATCGCGCTCAGCCTGCTGGTGTTGAGCCTGGTGTACCCGCCCCTGGCCGCGGTGCCGGCCGCCGACGCCGGCCGTCGCGCGGTACGTGCGGCCGGGCTGCCGGTGTGGCAACGCGGTTGGTGGAGCCTGCGCCGCTGGTTGCCCGCGCTGAGCCGTGGCCTGGCCCCGGCCTGGGTGGCCACCGTGCTCGGGGTCACCCTCGCCGCGTTGCTGCACGACCGCGCCGCCCACGGGGTGGGCCGGGTGCTGGTCGAGGGGTGGCGAACCGACGACCAGTTCACGGTGGCCCTGGGTGCGGTGCTGGTGGTCGTGATCGCCGCGGTCGGTGACGGGCTGATCCGGCTGCTCGGCCGCGCGGTCGGCGTCCGTGCGGTGGAGGCACGGTGATGTTCGACGCCGTCCTCGACCCCACCGTCTGGGCCGCCCCCCTGCTGTGGCAGGCGGGCCTGACCCTCGCCGGCCTCGTCCTGGGGGTCGGGCTGGGGGTGCTTCTTTCGCTGCTCATTCCGGTGGTCTCCTTCGCCCGGGTGCTGCGCACCGCGATCGGTTACCTGCCCGCCCTGGCGCTGGTGCTGCTGGCCGCGGTGCTGCTGGTCGACACCGTCTGGCCCTGGGTCACCATCGGCCTGGTCGCGGTGGCGGTGTTCGCCGGCGCCTGGGCGGCCGCCCTCGAAGCCGGGGAGCTGACCGGCGAACAACTGCGCGCCGCACGCGCCCTGGATCTGCCCCGCGCCGAGGTGATCCGGCTGGGTCGTGGCCGGGTTCGGCACGGGCTGCACCGGGTGCTGCCGCTGCTGTGGCGCCGTGCCCTGGCCGTCACCACGATGGCCGGGTTGATCGCCACCGCCGCGACCGAGGCGTCCGCGCCCCGGTACGGGCTGGGTGGGCTGATCGCCACCGGGCTGCGGGCCGGGGAATACCCACCCGCCCTGGCCGGGGCGGTCTGGCTGCTCGTGGTGGCCCTGCTGGTCGAGCTGGGGCTGTGGCTGCTGCGTCCCCGAACCCCGGCACCCACCGGAGACCGAACCCGCGAAACATCCCGAACCGAAGGGCGAACCGATGCGACAGCGAAATAGGCCGTGGCGGTCGATGGCAGCGGCGGCGGCCGTTGCCCTGGTGCTCACCGGGTGCGGGCTGGGTGGCGACCCGCTCGCCGACCCGCCGGCCCCCGAAGGCGCCATGCCCACAGAACCCGTGCGGATCGGTTGGGTCGGGGCGGAACAGGAACTGCTCGCCGAGGCGTACGCCGGGGCACTGCGCGGGGACGGGGCAGAGGTCACCGTCGAACAGTTCGACTCCCGCGCCGAGACGATGGAGGCCCTGGCCGGCGGCGAGGTCGACGTGGTGGCCGAGTACTCCGCCGAGGCGTTGTTGTTCTTCGATGCGGGCAACCCGGCGGTCGGCAACTCCGCCGAGGAGGTCGCCGCGCTGGCCGAGTTCTTGGGCGAGGACGTCCGGGTGGGCACCGCGGCCGACTCCGGCAGCCGGGTGATCTTCGCGATCCCGCCGGCGATCACCGAACAGTACGACCTGACCTCGCTGGCCGACGCCGGTGAATACCTCGGCGGCAAGACTCTGGCCGGGCCGGTGGACCTGGCCGAAGCCCCCTACGGCCACCCCGGGCTGACCGGGGTCTACGGGCTGGACGTCGACTTCGAGGCGGTCACCGACGCCGACGAGGCGGTCGCCGGTCTCAACGCCGGCGACTTCGGGGTGATCGCCCTGCGGTCCACCGACCCCCGGGTCGAGGTGCTGGTGCTGCTGGACGACCCGCAGGAGATGGCACCCAACAACGCGATCGTGCCGCTGATCCGGGCCGAGTTGGCCGAGGGCCCGGTCGCCGCGACCGTCGCCGAGGTGCAGGCCGCCCTCGACGAGGAAGCCCTGCTCGACCTCACCGCCGACCCCGACACCCCCGCCCCCGAGGTCGCCGCCGCCTGGCTGGAAGCCCGCGACCTGAACTGACCCGCGGGCAGGCTGTCCCCGCGGACGTTGGGTGCGATGGGGCCCGGGGTTTCGACGCGGGCGCTGCGCGCCCGGCTCAACCAGCGTGTAGGTACGTCGGTTGAGGAGGCCCGTAGGGTTCCGGGGTACGTTGGTTGAGGAGGCCCGTAGGGCCGTCTCGAAACCAGTGCCTCTGGGCTTGGTGGGTTGCATGTCGACGGTCAACCGGCGTGTTGGGAGGCGGGCACGGGGTTTCGACGCGGGCGCTGCGCGCCCGGCTCA
>JAAYAO010000372.1 GCA_012719335.1 Propionibacterium sp.
CGCCCTGCCCCAGGCGCACCATCCGCAGTTCGCGGCGCAGCTCCACCGGTTCGTCCGCCGACCCGTCGAGCACCAGCAGCCGCAACGAGTTGGTGCCGCAATCGATACCCGCCACCCTCATCGCAGGGCCTCGGCCAGGGCATGTTCGCGGCGCCCGACCAGATGGACGTGGTGGCCGCGCCGGGCGGCCTCCACCGCCAGCGCCCGGCCGATGCCGCTGCCGGCGCCGGTCACCAGTGCCGACGTCATGAGGTTTCCTCCGTCAGGCAGGGGCGGGCCCAGAACTCGCCGAGTGCCTCGACCGCCTCGTCCCCGAACGGATTGACCCCGGGGCCGGCGGCCAGGGCGTGCCCGACCAGCACGTGCAGGCACTTGACCCGGGTCGGCATCCCGCCGGCCGAAATACCGTCGATCTCGGCCACCTCACCGATACCGGCCTCGGTGCCGATCCGACTCCGTTCGGCCAGGTACTGCCGGTGCGCTTCGGCATAGCTCTCAGCGAGCTCTGTGTCCTCGGCCAGCCGGGCGGTCATCTCGTTCATCAACCCGCTCGCCTCCAGGGTGGAGGTGGCCGAGGTGGCCCGCGGACAGGTCAGGTAATAGGTCGTCGGAAAGGGGGTGCCGTCGGGCAGCCGGGGGGTGGTCGCCACCACTCCGGGTTTGCCGCACGGGCACCGCCAGGCAACTCCGGCCACGCCGCGCGGCAACCGACCCAACTGGGCGGTGATGTCTGCCTCATCGGCTTCGGTCATCGGTTCGAGCATTGGCCCAGTCTCGCAGCTTTCAGGGGGTCGGGTCACCCTCCGGGTCGGGCCCGATCGTGGTCGGCGCGGACGGTTCGCCGTCCTCCTCGCCCTCACCGGCGGCCTCGGCGGCGGGTTCGGGTTGGTCCACCGCCTGCACCGAACCGAACAGTCGGCCCCACCAGGCGGCCTCCTCGGGTGGTGCGTTCTCGGATTCGTTCAGGGTGCCGGTGCCGCCCAGGGGTTCCCCGTCCGGGCCGACCACCCGGTAGCCGGTCTCCCCCGGCACCGCCCAACCCAGTCGTTCCCGGGCCTGGGCCTTGACGTACTCGGGGTCGTCCCAGCGGGCGAGTTCGTCCTCGAGTTCGGCGATCCGTTCCTGTCGTTCCCGGATGTCGGCCTTGGTCGCGGCGATCTCGGATTGCTGGTCCAGCCACACCCGCAGGCTGGTCGCATACGACAGCACCAGGATCGCCACCACCACGATCATCGCGACGGCGCGGCGGGTGATGCCGAGCCCGGCCCGGTGCAGGCTCGGTGGCGGGGCGGCCGGCGGTGCGGGGGTGGTGGTGCCACGCCGTTGGGGTGCGGTGGCCCCGGCCTTGGCGGTGCCGGCCCGGCTGCGGGCACGCGAAACGGTCCGGGCCCGCGGGGTGTCGCGGCCCGGACCGTTTCGAGTGGGCCCCCGGCGCGTGTCACGCGCCACGGGTCACTCCGGTTTCACCAGTCACGTACTCCAGGGTACGTCGGCATCAGCCCTTGTACCGGGGGAACGCGCCGCGGCCGGCGTAGACCGCCGCGTCGTCCAGGTCCTCCTCGATGCGCAGCAACTGGTTGTACTTGGCCACCCGGTCGGTGCGGGCCGGGGCGCCGGTCTTGATCTGGCCACAGTTGGTCGCCACGGCCAGGTCGGCGATGGTGGTGTCCTCGGTCTCACCGGAACGGTGGCTCATCATCGACGCGAAACCGTTGCGGGCGGCCAGGTCGACCGCGTCCAGGGTTTCGGTCAGGGTGCCGATCTGGTTCACCTTCACCAGCAGCGCGTTGGCGGTGTTCTCGTCGATACCGCGCTGCAGGCGGGTGACGTTGGTGACGAACAGGTCGTCGCCGACCAACTGCACCTTGTCGCCGACCTCGGCGGTCATCTTCGCCCAGCCGTCCCAGTCCTCCTCGTTGAGGGGGTCCTCGATCGAGACGATCGGGAACTTGGACATCCAGTCGGCGTAGATCGCGATCATCTCGTCGGCCGACTTCTTGGTGCCCTCGAAGGTGTAGCCGCCGTCTTCGTAGAACTCGGTGGCGGCCACGTCCAGGGCCAGCACGATGTCGGTACCCAACTTCAGGCCGGCCTGCTCGACGGCCTCGGCGATCAGCTCCAGGGCGGCGACGTTGGCGGGCAGGTTGGGGGCGAAGCCACCCTCGTCACCCAGGCCGGTGGACAGGCCCTTCTTCTGCAGCACCTTCTTCAGGGTGTGGTACACCGCGGCACCGTTGGCGAGGGCCTCACGGAAGCTGGCCGCGCCGATCGGGGCGATCATGAACTCCTGCACGTCGACGTCGGAGTCGGCGTGGGCACCACCGTTGAGGATGTTCATCATCGGCACCGGCAGGACGTGCGCGTTGGGGCCACCCACGTAGCGGTACAACGGCAGGCCGGCCGAGTCGGCGGCGGCATGGGCCACGGCCAGCGACACACCCAGGATGGCGTTGGCGCCGAACTTGCCCTTGTTGTCGGTGCCGTCCAGGTCGATCATCGCCTGGTCGAGCAGCCGCTGTTCGCTGGCCTCGAAGCCGAGCACCTCGTTGCCGAGGTCTTCGATCACGTGCTCCACGGCCTTGGTGACGCCCTTGCCGTCGTAGCGCGAGGAATCACCGTCACGCAGCTCGACTGCTTCGAAGGCTCCGGTCGACGCACCGGACGGGACGGCTGCGGTGCCCTCCGAGCCGTCGTCCAGAACGACCTGGACCTCGACGGTCGGGTTGCCGCGGGAGTCGAGAATCTCGCGAGCGTCAACGAATTCGATGGTTGCCACGTTGGTGCCTTTCATGGGGGTCCATTGGGGCGCTTGCGCGCCATGACCTCACCCTAACGCCGCCCCTCGGCGGGCCGCGTCGGGCCCCTCGCCTTCGGCGGCGCGCACCCGGGATTCCAACCCGCGCAGGGCGTCGCGCAGGGCCTGTTCCGGGTCCACCCCGCTGTGCTGGGCGCGGGCGACCAGGTCGAGCACCTCGCGTCCGAAATCGTCGGCGGTCACCGGTTCGGTGGCCAGCGGCACCTCGACCCGGTGGGCGCGTGCCCGGGACACGACCTTGGTGGCCCGGGCCATCGCCGACATCCGGTGGGCGATGCCGTCCAAGGCGGAGGTGCGAGCCTTCTCGGCGCGTTTGCGCTCCTCCCAGGACCCCATCAGGTCATCGGGGGTGTCATCGGCGGCGAACACCCAGGGGTGCCGGCGAATCAGCTTGTCGGCGATCCCGGCGGCCACGTCATCGAGGTCGAAGGTGTCGGTTTCGGCGGCGATGGTGGCGTGAAAGAACACCTGCAACAGCAGGTCGCCGAGTTCCTCGCGCAGATCGGCGGGGTCGCCGTCCTCGATCGCGTCGACGACCTCGCAGGCCTCCTCGATCAGGTAGGGCACCAGTGAGCGGTGGGTCTGTTCGGCATCCCAGGGACATTCGGCGCGCAGCCGGGTCATCACGTGCGCGAAGCGGCGCACCTCGGGCAGCTCGGGGGTGGGCTGCTGCCCCGGGTCGGTCACGGAGCGGCCGGTGGCGCGACCGGGGCCGGTTGGGCGAGCGACCCGCCCGGCTGCACCCCCGGACCCCAGGTGCCGTAGCGCGGGTTCAGCACCACGTCGGCTTCGTCCACCGCCCGGTTGAACTCCTCCTGGCCCACTTCACCCATCACCAACTGGATGTAGGCGACGTCATCGACGTACTGCCGGGCGGTGGGCCCGGTGGCCGCGATCTGATCGGCACCCAACTCACGGATCAGCGTATTGACCTCCGTACCGGAGACGTCGATGCCCTTCTCCTCGGCCAGGTCCTCCACGATCAGGTGCAGGATCCGGAAGGTGCCGTAGGCCTCGGGCGACTCCTGCTGCATCAGGCCGGCGATCTCCTCGTTGAAGGCCTCGTGCTCGGCGCGCAGCTCGCGGGCGCTGATCTCGTCACCGTTGACCACCGCGTAGTTGTCCGGGGCCTGGGCACAGCCCGTGGCCACCAACGCGACCGCCACGCCACCGACCATCCAACGTGTAACTCGACCAGCCATCACAGCCCCTTCATCGACAATCCAACGCACCGGCATCCTACGCCGACCCCGCGGGCCCGAACCAACCCGACCGGCCCACGATTGCCCCCGGGTCGATAATGGGCCCATGGCGAACGCACCGGTGGCAGATCCCCACAACCTCACCGTGGAAGAGGTCGCCGCCGACCTCGGCGTCGATCCCGAACGTGGACTCGACACCGCCGAGGCCGAGCGACGGCTGCTCGCCGACGGGCCGAACGAGTTGCGCTCCACTCCCCCGGTGCCGGCCTGGCGCCGGTTCCTGGCCCAGTTCCAGGACGCGCTGATCTACCTGCTGCTCGCCGCCGTGGTGATTTCGGTGGTGGCCTGGGTGATCGAGGGCGCGCACGGGGTTCCGGTGGACGCCATCGTGATCGCGTTGATCGTGCTGGCCAATGCGGTGCTGGGGTTCGTGCAGGAGAATCGGGCGGCCGATGCGGTCGCCGCGTTGCGCGGGATGACCGAGGTCACCACCACCGTGCTGCGGGACGGGAAACAGCACCGGGTGCCGTCCCACGACCTGGTGCGTGGTGATGTGGTGATCCTCGCCGAGGGTGATGCGGTCGGCGCCGATGCCCGGTTGTTCGAGGCCGGCGCGCTGCGGGTCGCCGAGGCCTCGTTGACCGGCGAATCGGAGGCGGTGCACAAGCATCCCGAGCAATTGTCCGGCACGGTGGCGCTCGGCGACCGGGTGAACATGGTGTTCAAGGGCACCGCGGTGGCCCAGGGGGTGGGCCGCGCGATCGTCACCCACACCGGCATGCACAGCCAAATGGGGCAGATCGCCACGATGCTGGACAGCACCGAATCCGACCCCACCCCGCTGACCAAGGAGGTCAACAGCCTCGGCCGCACCCTGGGCATCGCGGTGATCGCGATCGCCTTCGTGGTGATGGCCACGATCTTCCTGACCTCCGACATCCGCACCGCCTCCGATGCGGTGGTGGTGCTGCTGTTGGGTGTGTCGCTGGCGGTGGCCGCGGTGCCCGAGGGACTGCCGGCGATTCTGTCGGTGGTGTTGGCCGTCGGGGTGCAGCGGATGGCCAAGCACAATGCGATCGTCAAGGATCTGTCCTCGGTCGAAACCCTCGGCTCGGCCTCGGTGATCTGCTCGGACAAGACCGGCACCCTGACCAAGTCGGAGATGACGGTGCAACGGATCTGCACCCCGTCCGGCATGGTGCAGTTGTCCGGTATCGGGTACTCCCCCGAGGGTGGTCGGGCGACCGACGCCCGGGGCGGTGAGGTCACCGGGGATCTGTTGACCGAGGCCCAACTGGTGTTGGCCTACGGGTCGCTGGCCAACGACGCCCAACTCGACCGGCAGGACGGCCAATGGCAGATCCAGGGTGACCCGACCGAGGCCGCCTTCCTGGTCGCGGCGCAGAAACTGGTCGGCTCCACCGCCATCGTGGACGGCTACACCCGGCTGGGACAGGTGCCGTTCACCTCCGAGCGCAAGAAGATGTCGGTGCTGGACCGGTCGGCCAAGGGCGCCCGGGTGCTCAGCAAGGGCGCCCCCGACGTGTTGCTGGCCAACTGCACGCAGTACCGGGTCGGGGACGATGTGCACGATCTGGACGAACAGATGCGAGCGACGATCCTGGGCAAGGTCGAGGAGCTGTCCGCCCAGGCCTACCGCACCCTGGGGGTGGCCTACCGGATCGCCGAGGAGGCGGACCGGGCCCTGGACGACAGCATCGAGCACGACCTGGTGTGGGTGGGCATGGTCGGCATCATCGACCCGCCGCGCAGCGAGGCCGGGGCCGCCATCACCGAAGCGCACCGCGCCGGTATCCGGGTGATGATGATCACCGGTGACCACCCGGTGACCGCGGCGAAGATCGCCACCGATCTGGGCATCGTCCGGCAGGGGGCCCGGGCCCGCACCGGTCTCGAACTGGACGAGATGGACGATGTTGAGCTGACCGAAACGGTGCGCCGCACCTCGGTGTACGCCCGGGTGGCGCCGCAGAACAAGTTGCAGATCGTCGACGCCCTGCAGGCCGACGGCAACGTGGTCGCGATGACCGGCGACGGGGTGAACGACGCCCCGGCACTGAAGACCGCCGACATCGGCGTCGCGATGGGGGTGACCGGCACCGAGGTCACCAAGGAAGCCGGCAACATGATCCTGGCCGACGACAACTTCGCCACCATCGTCACCGCGGTGCGTCAGGGCCGGATGATCTTCGACAACATCCGCAAGTTCCTGCGCTACCTGCTGTCGTCCAACATGGGCGAAGTGATGGCGGTGCTCTTCGGCGTCGTACTCGCCGGGGTGCTGGGCCTGACCGAGCACGCCGAGGGCGCGGTGGTCGTCCCGCTGTTGGCCACCCAGATCCTGTGGATCAACCTGGTCACCGACTCCGGCCCGGCGCTGGCGATGGGCATCGACCCGCCGGTGGACGATGTGATGAGCCGCAAACCCCGACGGATCACCGACCGGGTGGTGTCGGGCCGGATGTGGTTGCACGTCCTGTTCCTCGGCCTGGTGATGGCGGTGCTGATGCTGGCCACGATGGACCTGTTCCTGGAGGGTGGCCTGATCACCTACGGCCACGAGGATCTCGAAACCGCCCGCACCGCCGCCTTCACGGTGATGGTGCTGATGCAACTGTTCAACGCCTTCAACGCCCGCTCGCCCCGGCATTCGGCGTTCAGCCACATGTTCTCCAACAAGTGGCTGTGGGCCGCGGTACTGCTGGCCGTCGTCCTGCAGGTGGCCGTCGTGCACGTGCCCTTCCTGCAGACCGCCTTCGGCACCACCGGCCTGACCTGGCAGCAGTGGTTGATCTGCTTCGGTATCGCCTCGATCGTGTTGTGGGTCGAGGAAGTGCGCAAGGCGATCCAACGTCTGATCGGGGAGCGGTGAACCGATGACCACCACCTTTCTGCACCGGTTCACGGTCAAACCGAAACATCTGGACGACTACCTGCCGATCTGGCACGAGCAACGCCGGCTGCGGGCCGCGCACGGCTTCGTCACGCACCGGGCGTTCGTCGAAACCGACGCCGAACCCAAGGTGACCTGGCTGTACTCCCACCCCGACCCCGAGGCCGGGTTGCGGAGCCTGGCCGAGGACGCGGCGACCGACCGGCTGGCCGACCGGGCCGCCCCGCACGTCTTTCGCAACCTCAAGATCCGCCCGGTACGCGTACACCGGATGACCGGGGCCACCGCGGAGTCCGTCGCGGGCCGCATTGCCATCATGCGCCGCTACGCCATCGTCGGGGCCTGGCCGGAGTTCCTCGAGATCTGGAAACGGATCGTCCCGGTGCGGGAGAAGTACGGCTTCCGCTGCCTGTTCGCGGTGGCGGACGAACCCGAGGACATGTTCACCTGGGCCTTCGACTTCGCCGGACGGTGGCAGGACTTCCCCGCAGCACAACGCGGCTACTACCGCGACCCGGCCCGGGTCGAACTGCGCGGGGTGTTCGACTACATGGCCGATTACTCGATCCACCCGGCCGAGCAGATCCTGATCCCGACGGAGTGATTCAACGGGCCGGCACCGGGGCCGGCGCGATGATGTCGCTCACCACTGCCGAACACCACTCCAACAACTCGGCATCGACCACCGGGCGCCCACCCATCGGGGCGGTCATCGGGCGCGGCACCAACAGGGTGCGGGTGGCGGCCTTGACCACCGCACTCGGATGCAGCCGGGCCAACCGCAACTGCCGGGATTCGGGCAGGTCGACCGGGCCGAACCGGATGTTGGATCCCTGGGCGACCACCTCGGTGAGACCGGCGGCACGGGCGGCCAGCCGGAACCGGGCCACGTCGAGCAGCGCGGTGACCGGCTTGGGTGGGGTGCCGTAGCGGTCGGTGAGTTCCTCGGCGATCGCGGTGATGTCGTCCTCGCTGCGCACCTCGGCGATCCGCTTGTACACCTCGAGCCGGAGCCGTTCGGATTCGACGTAGTCGGTGGGCAGGTGGGCGTCGATCGGCAGCTCGATGCGCACCTCCGGCTCGGGCTCGGCCTCCGACCCGTCGCTGCGGTACTCGGTGACCGCCTCCCCGACCAGCCGGATGTACAGGTCGAAACCGACGTCGGCGATGTGACCGGACTGTTCCCCGCCCAGCAGGTTGCCCGCCCCGCGGATCTCCAGATCCTTCATCGCGATGGCCATCCCGGCCCCGATATCGGTGTGCTGGGCCAGGGTGGCCAACCGGTCGTGGGCGGTTTCGCTGAGCGGCTTGTCCGGCGGATACAGGAAATAGGCGTAGCCCCGTTCCCGGCCCCGGCCGACCCGGCCGCGCAACTGGTGCAACTGCGACAGGCCGAACATGTCGGCGCGTTCGATCAGCAGCGTGTTGGCGGTGGAGATGTCCAGGCCCGATTCGACGATGGTGGTGCAGACCAGCACATCGGCCTTGCGTTCCCAGAAGTCGACCATCACCTGTTCCAGGCGCTTCTCGCCCATCTGCCCGTGTGCGGTGACCACCCTGGCCTCGGGCACGAGCTCGCGGATCTTGGCCGCGACCTTGTCGATCGACTGCACCCGGTTGTGGATGTAGAACACCTGACCCTCGCGCAACAGTTCGCGGCGGATCGCGGCGGTGACCTGGGCCTCGTCGTAGGCGCCGACGAAGGTGAGCACCGGGTGGCGCTCCTCGGGCGGGGTGGCGATGGTCGACATCTCCCGGATGCCGGTGACCGCCATCTCCAGGGTGCGCGGGATCGGGGTGGCCGACAGGGTCAGCACGTCCACGTGGGTGCGCATCTGCTTGAGCTGTTCCTTGTGCTCGACGCCGAAGCGCTGCTCCTCGTCCACGATCACCAGGCCGAGGTCCTTGAACCGCACCTCCGACCCGAGCAACCGGTGCGTGCCGATCACCACATCCACGGTGCCGTCGGTCAGCCCGGCGAGCACCTTCTTCGCCTCGGCGTCGGTTTGGAACCGGCTCAGCGCGGCCACGTTCACCGGGAACCCGGCGTAGCGGCCGGCGAAGGTCTGCTCGTGCTGCTGGACGAGCAGCGTGGTGGGCACCAGCACCGCGACCTGTTTGCCGTCCTGGACGGCCTTGAACGCGGCCCGGACGGCGATCTCGGTCTTGCCGTAGCCGACGTCGCCACAGATCAGCCGGTCCATCGGGACGACCTGCTCCATGTCGGCCTTCACGTCGTCGATCGCGGCCAGCTGGTCGGGGGTTTCGGCGTAGCTGAAGGCGTCCTCGAGTTCGCGCTGCCAGGGGTTGTCCGGGCCGAAGGCGTGCCCGCGGGTGGCCTGCCGGGCGGCGTACAGCTTGATCAGTTCGCCGGCGATCTCGCGCACCGCCTTGCGGGCCCGGGATTTGCGCTTGGTCCAGTCCGCACCGCCCATCTTGTCCAGGGTCGGGGCCTCACCGCCGATGTAGCGGGTGACCAGGTCGAGTTGGTCCATCGGGACGAACAGTCGGTCGCGGGGTTGGCCGCGTTTGGAGGCGGCGTACTCGATCACCAGGTATTCCCGGGTGGTGCCGGCGGCCTGACGGTGCACCATCTCCAGGTATCGGCCGACGCCGTGCTGCTCGTGCACCACCGGGTCACCGGGTTGCAGTTCCAGCGGGTTGATCTGGTTGCGCCGCCGGGCCGGCATGGTGCGGGCCGACCGGTCGACCGGACGTTGGCCGGACAGTTCGGCCGCGGTCCACACCGCCAGCTTCGCCCGGGGCAATCGGAATCCGTGCCGCAGGGCACCCGCCACCACGGTGGCGACCGATGGTTCGGGGGCATCGGGCAGCTCGTCGGTGCGCCGCACGCCGATGTCGTGATCGCCGAGCACCTCCCCCATCCGGTCGGCGATGCCGCGGCCCTCGGCGACCAGCACCACCGCCCAGCCGTCGGCCAACGAGGCACCGATCTCACCGATCGCGTCCTCGGCCTGCCCGCGCCAGCCGTCGATGCCGGTGGCCTCGATCGTGCGGGATTCGACCGCGCCCGCGTCGGAGAGCACCTCGGGCACCAGCCGATCCTCGGGGGCCGGGTCGTCGGCGGCGTCCTCGTCGGGGGCGGCGCTGAACTGGGAGAAACTCCACCAACCCAGCCCCCGGTCGAGCACCGAACCGCGGACGTCGGCCAGGTCGTGGAAGGCCGATTCGGCCAGGTCGATCGGGGCGGAACCGCCCGCGGCCGCACCGGCCCAGGAGGATTGGCGGAACTCCTCGCTGGTGCGCACCAGGTCACCGGCCCGGGTGGACACCAGTTCGGGGTTGCCGATGATCACCAGGGCGTCGTCGGGCAGCACGTCGGTGAACAGTTCCATCCCGTCCACCAGCACCGCCGACAGGGCTTCCATGCCGTCCACGGCGTGCCCGCGGGCGATGCGTTCCAGCATGTCGGCCAGTTGCGGATGCCGGTCGGCCAGGTCGGCGGCCCGCTGTTTCACCGCATCGGTGATCAGCAGTTCCCGGCAGGGGGTGGCGGTGATCTCGTCGAGCAGCTCGTCCCCGGAGCGCTGGTCGGCGACGGTGAACGGGCGGATCTCGTCCACCTCGTCACCGAAGAAGTCGATCCGCACCGGGTGTTCGGCGGTCGGCGGAAAGATGTCGACGATGCCGCCACGCACCGCGAACTCGCCACGGCGTTCGACCAGGTCGACCCGGATGTAGGCGGCATCGACCAGGTCGCGGGCCAACTGCTCCAGTTCGTACTCCGCACCGGCGCGCACGGTGACCGGACGCAGGTTCGCCAGACCCTTCACCTGGGGCTGCAGGATGCTGCGCACCGGGGCGACGATCACCCGGGGGGCGGGCAGTTCGTCGGTGCCGGCCAATCGGCGCAGCACGGTGAGCCGTTTGCCGACGGTGTCGGAGCGGGGGCTGAGCCGTTCGTGGGGCAGCGTTTCCCAGGCCGGATAGTCGACCACCTGGTCGGGGCCGAAGAAGGCCCCGACGGTGGCGGTGAGGTCTTCGGCCTCCCGTTGGGTGGCGGTCACCAGCAGCACCGTGCGGCCGCAATCGGCCATGGCGGTGGCCAGCACCGGCCACAGGGCCGAGGGTGCGGTCAGATCGAGAGTGGTGATGCGCCGATCACGCGCGTCGGCACAGGCCTCGGCAACGGTCGGGTCGGCCTTGACGGCGTGGACGATTCCCTGCAGGGTCACCCAACCACACTATTCCGGCCGGGCCTCCTGCCCCAAACTCCCGGCGGGTTCGGGCACCCGGTGCAGCTTGTTGGGCCACCACACCTTCGGCCCGACCAGGGTGAACAGGGCCGGGATCACGATGGTGCGCACCACGAAGGTGTCCAGCAGGATGCCCAGGCCCACCACGATGCCCAACTGGGTCAGCGTGATCAGCGGCAACACACCCAGCACGGCGAAGACCGCCGCCAGCACGATGCCGGCCGAGGTGATCACCCCACCGGTCAGAGCCACCGCACGGACGATGCCGCCGCGGGTGCCGTGTTCGGGGGTTTCCTCCCGGGCCCGGATCACCAGGAAGATCGTGTAGTCCACGCCGAGGGCGATCAGGAACAGGAAGGCGAACAGCGGAACGGCGGAGTCGAGGGCGGGGAAGCCGAACACCGCGGTGCTCAACCAGGTGCCGGCGCCGAGGGCGGCGAAGGAACTCAACGTGGTGGCGACGATCAACAGCAGCGGGGCGACCACCGCCCGCAGCAGGATGAACAGCACCGCCAGCACCACCGCCAGAATCATCGGCAGGATCACCAGCAGGTCGCGCTCGGCCGCGGTGCGGCTGTCGAGTTGCTGCGCGTCGGGGCCACCGACCAGGGCTTCGGCCCCGTCGACCGTGTCCAACTCGGTGCGCAGGTCGGCGACCGTGTCGAAGGCCTCGTCGGAGGCCGGTTCGGCGTCGAGCACCACCTGCCAGCGCGACCATCCGGTGTCGGATTCGCCGGTGGGTTGGGCCTCGATCACGCCGGCGTGATCGGTGAGCACCTCGGTCACCGCGGGGGCGGCGTCGGTGCGGGCGAGCACCACGGTCGGGTTGGACAACCCGGCCGGGAAGTGTTCGTTGAGGGTTTCGAAGCCGTCGACCGATTCGGCCTCGACCCGGAACTGTTCGGTTTGTTCCAGGCCGACGCGCACCCCGACCAGCCCGAGGCAGAACACCGCGAGCAGCGGGATGGTGGCCAGCAGCACCAGCAGCGGCCGGGAGGCCACTCCCTTGGCCAGCTTGTACCAGCCACCGGTGGCGCCCTTGTTGCGGTCACCGACCCGGGGAATGAATGGCCAGAACAGGCCGCGACCACACAGGGCCAGGGCCGGCGGCAGCACGAACAGGGCGAAGGCCAGGGCGACCAGCAGGCCGATCGCGGCACTGATCCCGAGCATCCGGGTGTTCGGCAGGGTGGCCATCAGCAGGGTCAGCAGGGCCAACACCACGGTGACATTGGAGGCCAGGATGGCCGGGCTGGCGTGTTGGACGGCCCGGGCCAGGGCATCGCGGTGGTTGTCGAACTGGCGCAGTTCCTCGCGGTAGCGCGAGACCAACAGCAGGGCGTAATTGGTGCCCGCACCGAAGACCAGCACCGAGGTGATGCCGGTGGTGGAGGCGTCCAGCACGAACCCCATCTGCTCCCCCGCCCGGGCGCTGACGATCGCGGCAACCCGGTCGGCGACACCGATCACCAACAGCGGCACCAGCCACAGGATCGGGGAACGGTAGGTGATCAGCAGCAGGATGGCGACCACCACGGCGGTCGCGCCCAGCAGCCGGAAGTCGGCGCCGGCGAAGGCATCGGCGATGTCGGCGGCGAAGGCCGGGCCACCGGTGATCTGCAGGGTGAGATCCTCGGGCAGGCCGTCGGCACCGGCGGCACGCAGTTCGGTCAGGGTGTCGGCCAGCGGAAATCCACTCAGGTCGGCACTGACCGGAAGCATCGACAGGGCGGCCATGCCATCCGGGGCGGGGATCACCGCGGGGGGTCCGCCCGGCCCGCCACCGTCCTGGGGCGGGCCACCGGGGCCACCTTCCTCGGGCTGGCCCGGCTGACCGGGCTCCTCGGGTTGACCCGGCTGACCCGGCTGACCGGGCTCCTCGGGTTGACCGGGCTGCTCCGGCTGGCCGGTCTCCTCGTCCTCGACCCCACGGTCGACCTCGAGCATCCGCTCGTGCGCCTCGGCGGCGGCGGCCAGATCCTCCGGGGTCAACTCGCCACCATCGGCTCGGCTGAACACCGCCAACGCAGGGGCCACGCCCGCGTCGGGGAACTCGTCCTGCAGATCCATCACCCGGGCGGCCTCGGCCTCGTCGGGCAGGTTGTTCGGGGCCTCGGGCGAGGTTTCGGCACCCCAGGCCATCACCACACCCGAGATCAGCAGGGCGATCACCAGGAACACCCAGGAGCGCTTACCACTCACCAATCGGCCGAGCCGGGCGAAACCCCCCTCGGAGGCGCCCGATTTCTCAGTACTGGTGGACTTCTGCTTCGAATCGGCTGTGGCCATGGGCGAACTCTGTCAAAGATCGGCCCCCCGAAACAAACCGACACGGCGTCGGCATCCCACCCCTCGGGGTGTGCAGATGCCTCAATCCACCAGCAGTGCCCGTTGCAGCCAACTGCGCACCAGGTCCAACCGAGCCAGGGCGTGGGCCCGGTCGGTACCGGCCACCAGGGTGAGAATTACCCCCGCCACCCGGGCATACAGCGCTGCCGGGTCGACCTGTCCGGCGAAATGGCGGGTCCAGTGATCGATGGTGTCGATCAGCCCGGCGTAGTGCGCCGGGGACAGATCGGGCAGCACCGCCAAGTGAGCAAGAACACATGCCAGATCGTCCACCCGGTGCCCCGGGCCGGCGGTGTCCACGTCGATCAGGGTGTACTTGTGATCGCCGCCGGGCACGTCCTCGACGAAGATGTTCGCCTCGTAGAGGTCGCCGTGCACCGGCACCAGCGGCCCGCGGGGGCGTTCGGCGAGCAGCCGGTCGATCGCGGCGACCAGCCGTCCGATCTCGTCGGCCGCCTCCGGCAGGGCCACTGCGGCCGCCGCCCCGTGAAAGTCGAGCCGCTCGCTCCAGGCCGACCGTTTCGGCACCGCCAGCAACTCGCGGGGCAACCGGTCGAGCAACTGGACGATGTCGGCGGGGTCGGGGGCCGGCTGCCCGGACGCAACCGCGGCGAACCGTTCGGCGAGCGGCTCCCCGGCGGCGGCCGCGACGATCATCACGCCGGGTGCGGGTTCGGCCACCACCTCGGGCCCGACGCCGGCCTCGGCCAGCACCCGGTGCCGGGTCAGGTGCGGGGTGGCCCGGGCGGGCAGGAACACCTTGACGAAACAGGTGCCCCGGTCGGTCACGGCCCGCAACACCGCGCGGCGCAGCGGGCGATAGGCCACCAGATCGAGGTCGACCCGGTCGACCCCGAGCCACCCGGCCACCGTGTCGGCGTCGCAGGCCGCCGCGAGATCGGGTAGCCGCGGGTCGGCCGGGTGTTGCCAGAACCGCAGCGTCAGACCGTGGTGTTCGACGACCGCCAGGCCGTCGTCCGATTCGAATTCGGCGGTGGTGGCCACCACGTACTCGGTGGTGGCGGTGCCGTCGGCCTCGGTCACCGTGACATGGAATCCCGCGGTGGTGTCGGCGTCGGGGCGGTGGTGCACCCGATCGAGTTCCACACCGATCGTGCCGCGGTCGGCCGGTTCCCCGGTGACCGCGGCACGCACCCACTCCTCGGCCAGTGGCGATGCCAGCAGCCGGGCTGCGCGGTCATGGTCCATGACGTTGCAGCTTAGGCGAGGATCAGTCGCCCGAGTCGGCCGACGGGGCCGAGGCCGGCGACGGAGCCGAGGCCGGGGAGGGCGCGGAGGCCGGCGACGGAGCCGAGGCCGGGGACGGAGCCGAGGCCACCGGCGGGGAGACCTTCTTCGGGGCCGGCTTGGCGGCGGGCTTCGGGGCCGACTGGGCCGAGGGGGCCGAGTAGGCCTTCGGCGCGGGCTTGGCCGCCGGCTTCGGAGCCGGCTTGGCGGCGGGCTTGGGAGCCGACTGGGCCGAAGGAGCCGACTGGGCCTTCGGCGCGGCGGGCTTCGGGGCCGGCTTCGGCGCCGACTGGGCCGAAGGCGCCGACGGGGTGGCCGGGGCCTGGGTCGGGGTCGGGGTGGGGGTCGGGGTGGCGGGCGAGGCCACCGACGGGGCGGACGGGGTGCCGTACCAGGCGGTGGTCGGGGCCGCCGGACGGGGAGCGTCATCGGCACCGGCCAGCATCACCCCACCCAGCGCGGTGATGCCCAGGGCGCCGGTGACGATCCAGGTGGCAGTGGTCTTGCTGATGTTCATCTCAGTTCCTTCCTCATTGACGACACCAGTCAAGAGGGCCGACGTGAGACCACGAGGTGAAAACCATGAGACCTCTCTCATTCGGCGTGACTGCGCCTAATCTTGTTGTGGTGAGTACCGGCGCCCCTCCCCCAGCACCCCGGCACGAGTTCTCGGCGGCCACCTTCCGCACCCATCCGGAGCAGACCATGCGCCGGGTCGGTGCCCCCTTGGCGGTGATGGTGGTCGCCGGCCTGCTGATCGCCGGGCTGCTGGGATTTGCGGTGTTCTCCGGCCCGTTCTGGTTCGCGATCGGGCTGCTGCCGGTGGCGGTGGTGATCTGTGCGGCGTTGTTCGGCTACCTGTGGTTGGACCGCTGGGAACCCGAACCTCCCCGGTTGTTGATCTTCGCGTTCCTGTGGGGCGCCGGGATCGCCGCCGGGGTGTCGTTCGGACTGAACACGGTGACCGCCCTGTACGTCTGGCCGAACGACCTGTGGGCGATGGCGGTGGGCGCACCGCTGTTCGAGGAGCTCACCAAGGGCGCCTTCCTGCTGTTCATGTTGACCGGGCTGCGGCGTCGGCAGATGACCAGCCTGGTGGATTGTCTGGTCTACGCCGGGATGGTCGGGCTGGGTTTCGCCTGGGTGGAGGACATGATCTATTTCGCCCGCTCCGAGTCGGTGGCCACCACCGTCCAGTTGTTCGTGGTGCGCATGCTGATGGCGGTGTTCGCCCACCCGCTGTTCACCTCATTGACCGCGATCGGCATCTACCTGTCGCTGCGGCACCGCAACCGGGCGGCCGGGGTGGGCTGGATCGTGGCCGGTTTCGCCGCGGCGATGCTGGCCCACGGGCTGTGGAACGGCTCCACGGTGGTGATGTACGGGCTGGGATTCCTCGTCCTGTACTTCCTGATTCTGGTGCCGTTGTTCGCCGGCCTGGTGTGGCTGGCGATCTGGTCGCGGTACAACGAGGGACGGCAGGTGATCACCCAACTGGTGCCGATGGTGCAGGAGGGGTTGGTCGATCATCACGAGGCGCTCTGGCTGGCCACCCTGCCGCGCCGGCGGGAACGGCGAAAACTCGCCAAGCGGCACGGCGCACCGGGTGACCTGCGCGCCCTGCAACGGTTCAGTGATGCGGTCACCGAGTTGGCCTTCATCCGCACCCGGCTGGGACGCGGCGAGATCACCCCGCAGCGCGAGGCCGACCACGCCGATCATGTGCAGGCGGTGCGGCACTATCGGGCCGAGGCGTTGCCGGTGCTGAGCGAACTGCACCGGATCTCCCCGGTCACCGGCAATCCGCCGCCGCCCCCGGCGCCACGGCCGCCGGCCATTCCGCCCGCGCCCGGGCACAACGAACCGCCGTCGCCGCGTCCCCGGTGACGGCTCAGGAGTTGAAGGAGTTCTGGGTGGCGGTCAGACCGTGCACGATCAGGCTCTGCACCGCATCGGCCGCCCGGCCGATGTCGGCACCGAGGTGTTCGCGTTCGGCGCGGGAGAAGTCGTTCAGCACGTAATCGGCCGCGTTCTGTCGGCCCGGCGGGCGGCCGATGCCGACCCGAACCCGGTGGAAGTCACCGGTACCCAGGTGTGCCCGGATCGACTTGAGACCGTTGTGCCCGTTGTCGCCCCCGCCCAGTTTGATCCGCAGCCGGCCCGGGTCGAGGTCGAGTTCGTCGTGGACGACGATCACCCGCTCCGGGGGAATCTTGTGGAACTTCGCCAGGGCCCCGGTCGGGATCCCCGACTCGTTCATGTAGGTGCGGGTGCGCACCAGGGCGACCGGGACGGTGTCGGCACCCACCGTGCCCACCCCGGCGGATCCGACCCGGGTCTGCACGACCTCGGCCCGCATCCCCTTCGGGGCGATCGGACGGCCGTCGGCCCGCCGGGCGAGCTCGACGACCACCATGGCACCGACATTGTGCCGGTGTCGGGCGTAGGTCGGGCCGGGGTTACCCAGCCCGACCACCAACCACATCGTCGATCAGCTCACTCTTCGTCTTCGGCGGCCGGCTCGGCAGCAGCCTTTTCGGTGGCTTCCTCGGCCTCGTCCTCGTCACCGAGATCCTGCACCACCGGGGCGTTGACGCTCAGCACCATCGCCTCGGGCTCACCGGCCAGGGTGACGTCGGCGGGCAGCTCGACGTCCTGGGCGAAGATCTGGGCGCCGATCTCCAGGCCCTCGACCGAGACGGTGAGCTCGTCGGGAATGGCGACCGCGGGGGCCTCGACCAGCAGGGCCTGCAGGTCGACCGAGACCAGGGTGTCGGGGGCCGCTTCACCGGTGACGACCAGCGGCACCTCGACCTGAACCTTCTCGTCGCGACGCACCAGCAGCAGGTCGACGTGCTCGATGAAGCCGGTGACCGGGTCGCGCTGCACCTGGCGGGGCAGGGCGAGCTGGGACTTGCCGTCGACGTCCATCTCGAGCAGGGCGTTGGCGGTGCGCAGCGCCAGGAGGGTTTCGTGGCCGTGCAGCGACAGGTGCACCGGGTCGATGCCGTGACCGTAGATCACGGCCGGGATCCGGCCCTCGCGGCGCAGCCGGCGCGACGCGCCCTTGCCGAATTCGTTGCGGGGCTGGGCGTCCAGCTTGTGGGTGTCAACCATGAGGAGCTCCTCGGGTAGTTCTCGCGTTCGGTTCGTGGTCGGCGAATCGCGGACCCCGCACACCGTGCGAAAACCCTGTCGATCACGGGCCGCTTCACACGGCCCCTCGCCGAGGCAACCCGCCCATGCTAGCCGACGGGTCGACCCGGCCCCAAAACGTCGGTCAGGGCTGCCCGTCGAACAGGCTGGTCACCGAACCGTCCTCGAACACCTCGTGGATCGCGGCGGCGATCAGCGGGGCGATCGACACACCGTCAGATTGCGGATCTCCACATCGGTGTTGATCGGCAGGGTGTTGGTGACGATGACCTCCTCGAAGGGGGAATCGTTCAGCCGTTGCGCGGCCGGCCCGGACAACACCGGGTGGGTGGCGGCGGCGATCACGGTCTTCGCGCCGTGCGCCTTCAACGCCTCGGCGGCCTGGCAGATGGTGCCGGCGGTGTCGATCATGTCGTCGACGAGCAGACAGACCCGGCCCTCGACCTCACCGACCACCTCATGCACCTCGACCTCGTTGGCGACATTGGGGTCGCGGCGCTTGTGGATGATCGCCAGCGGGGCGTCCAATTTGTCGGTCCACATGTCGGCGACCCGCACCCGTCCGGCGTCCGGCGACACCACGGTGAGGTTGCGGTCCTTGCCGTATTTCTCGCCGACGTAATCGGTCAGCACCGGCATCGACCACAGGTGGTCGACCGGGCCGTCGAAGAAGCCCTGGATCTGGGCCGCGTGCAGGTCGACCGACATGATCCGGTCCGCCCCGGCGGTCTTGTACAGGTCGGCGACCAGCCGGGCCGAGACCGGTTCGCGGCCGGCGTGCTTCTTGTCCTGGCGGGCGTAGGGGTAGAAGGGGGCGACCACGGTGATCCGCTTGGCCGAGGCACGCTTCAGCGCGTCGACCATGATCAACTGCTCCATCAACCATTCGTTCACCGGGGCGCAGTGCGACTGGATCACGTAGGCGTCACAGCCGCGCACCGACTCCTCGAAGCGCACGTAGATCTCCGAGTTCGCGTAGCTCAGGGCGCGGGTGGGCACCAGTTCGGTCTCCATGAGCTCGGCGACCTCTTCGGCCAGTTCGGGATAGGCCCGCCCCGAGAACAACATCAAATGCCGTTCGATGGGGCGCTTGAATCCACTCACTCCGTGTCCTTCCCAGCAGCCTTCTCGGCGTCCAAGGCGGCCTGTTCGGTGGCGGTGCCGGCACGTCGCCGCGACACCCAACCGGCAACATTACGCTGCTGCCCCCGGGCCACCGCCAGCTCCCCCGGTGCCACATCGTCGGTGACCGCCGAACCGGCCGCCACATAGGAGCCGTCCGCGATCGTGACCGGTGCCACCAGCACCGAGTCGGAGCCGACGAAGGAGTGTTTACCGACCACGGTGCGCGATTTCGAGACCCCGTCGTAGTTGGCGAAGATCGTGCCGGCACCGATGTTGGCGCCCTCGCCGATCTCGGCGTCGCCGGCGTAGGTGAGGTGCGGCACCTTGGCGCCGTCACCGATCCTGGTGTTCTTGGTTTCCACGAAGGCGCCGACCTTGCCCTTGGTGCCCACCACGGTGTTCGGTCGCAGGTACGAGAACGGCCCGACCTGGGCGAAGGGCCCGATCATCGCGAACAGGCAGTGGCTGCGCACCACCTCGGCGCCCTCCCCCACCTCGCAGTTCTGCAGGGTGGTGGCCGGCCCGATGGTGGCCCCATCGGCGATCGAGGTGGCCCCGAGCAGTTGGGTGTCGGGCAGGATCGTCACGTCCTGCCCGAAGTCGACCTCACCGTGGATCCAGGTGGTGGCCGGGTCGATCACGGTCACCCCGTTGCGCATCGCGCGCTCGACATTGCGGCGGTTCACCTCGGCGTTCATCCGGGCCAACTGGACGCGGTCGTTGACGCCCTCGGTCTGCCACACGTCGTCGATCACGTAGGCCCCGACCCGACCCCCGGTGCCGCGGGCGTACCCGATCACATCGGTCAGGTAGAGCTCGCCCTGATCGTTGTCGGGCTTCATCTCGGCCAAGCCGGCCCGCAACACCGCGGCGTCGAAGACGTAGATGCCGGAGTTGATCTCGGTGATCGCCCGTTCGTCGTCGGTGGCGTCGCGGTGTTCGACGATCCGCGCCACATTGCCGTCCTCGCCGCGCACCACCCGTCCGTACCCGGTGGGGTCGCCCACCTCGGCGGTCAGCACGGTGATCTGGTCGGCGTGCTCGCGGTGGAAGGCGACCAGTTGGGTGATCGTTTCGCCGGTGAGCATCGGCACGTCGCCGTAGGTCACCACGATCTCGCCGTCCAGATCGGGCAGGTCGGCCAACCCGCATTGGACGGCATGACCGGTGCCGAGCTGCTCGTCCTGCACCGCGGTACGGCAGTCACCGGCGATCTCATCCAGATGCTCCAACACCTGTTCGCGCTGGTGCCCCACCACCACGACCAGGTGTTCGGGCTCGGCCGACCGGGCCGCGTCCACGGCGTAGGACAGCATCGAATGCCCACACACCTCGTGCAGCAGCTTCGAGCGCCGCGATTTCATGCGGGTTCCCCCACCGGCGGCCAGAACAACGACGGCGGCAACAGGCGCCTGGGACATGGGTGTGGCTCCTCACAACGTTCGGCGGACCCTGGTCGGTAGCGTAAATCATGCCACCGCCGCCCGCGCGTCGGGCCGTTGCCGGGTCGGCGGGCCACCCCACCACTTGTTCACCGAAGCGTTCCCTCGGTGTTGCCGAACTCCGGGCCGTCCGGGCACCCGGGCCCCTAGGGTGTCGACGGTTTCACCCACCCCTCGACACCACCGAAAGGCTCACCATGAAGCGCATGTCGCTCGCGGTGGCGGGTCTGGCTCTCTCCCTGGTACTGGGCAGCTCCTTCGCTGCCCGGGCCGCCGAACCGGAGCCGGAACCGCTGCTCAGTTTTCCCGTGATTTCCGATGTCCACATCAACAGCGGTGACAAGACCGCGAACAACCTGGCCAACGCCATGGTGCAGTTCGAACGTGAGATGCCCCGCCTGGACGTGATCGCCGGGGTCGGCGACCTGGTGCACGGTCACCAGTCCGAGATGGAGAAGTACCAGCGGATCATGTCCGAGAGCCCCGCCGCCGGGGTTCCGCAGTTCCTGACCATGGGCAACCACGAGTTCGACCAGGGACGGATCGGCGCGGTCGAGCGGTTCAACACCCACATGGGCCAGGACGGCCCGCTGATGCACAAGGTCTACAACGGTTTCCACTTCATCGGCATCGGGTGGGACATGGGCCCGGTCGAGATCGGGTACCTGAAGCGGGAGCTGGCCGTCGCGGCGGAGGCCGCCCCGGATCAGCCGATCTTCGTGTTCTTCCACTACCCGTTGCAGGACACCGTCTACGGCTCGGAGAAGGGTGAGTGGGGTACCGCCAACCCGCTGTTCCACGCCGCCTTGGCCGAGTATCCGCAGGCGATCACCTTCTCGGGGCATTCGCACTACCCCGGTGAGAACCCGCGCAATATCTGGCAGGGCGATTTCACCGCACTGAACACCGGCATCGGCCTGAACTACCTGGAGATGGAGAAGATGTGGGCCCAGGGCGGGTTCCCGCCCGGCACCGACACCCTCGCCCAGGCGCTGGGCGTCGAGGTGTACTCCGACGAGGTGGTGATCAAGCGTCGCGACATCACCCGGGACGAATGGTTCGGTGAGGAGTGGGTGATCCCGCTGCCGATCGACAAGGCGAACTTCACCTACACCGACGACCGCGACTCGATCGCGCCGGTGTTCCCCGAAACCGCCGCGGTGTCGGTGCAGCGTTCGTCCAGCTCCGCGATCGAGGTGACCTGGGACATCGCCACCGACAACAGCGGCTTCATCAACGGCTACTACCTGCGGGCCCGCAACACCGCCACCGGTGCGGTCGATGCCGAACGCAAGATCTCCTCGGAGTACTGGAAGCGTCCGGTGCCGAGCAGTCACACCTGGGAACTGGCCGGGCTGGCGCCCGGGGTCGACTACGCCATCGAGGTGGTCGCCGTCGACGCCTTCTTCAACGAGAGCGCCCCGCTGAGCACCCCCTACACCACCGACAAGCTCGCCATCGCCGACGCGTGGACCGATGAGCAGGCCGTCGAACTGGGGATGACCAGCACCCACCACGTCGTGGTCACCAACGCCGACACCGTCGATCGTGAGGTCGAGGTGAGCGTGGACGGCGGCACCGGCGCGACCTTCGCCGAGACCAGCCGCACCATCACCGTACCGGCCGGGGGCCGGGCTACCGCCGACTTCACCGTGACCGGGGGCAGCGAGCGGACGACCACCACGCTCACCTCCACGGTGACCGGCGACAACGGTGCGCAACTGGGGACGCTGACCAACCTGCTCTACGTCGGCTACGTCTACGGCGAGTCCTTCGACCGACTGGCGTCCGACCTGGGCCCGGCGGTCGACGAGAACATTTCGGTGCTCGGATTCACCCACCAGCCGCCGACGGGCTGGGCCCGCACGCTGGCCGAGGGTATGGCGCAGGGCACCGAGGAGTGGCAGGGCTGGAGCTTCACCACGCTGGAGTTCTGGGTCGCCGCCGAGGACCAGGGACGTTCCGGCTTCAGCAAGGCCCACAACGTGTTCGCCGTGGCGGACTCCGACGAGTGGGACGACACCGGCTCGCCGGCCCGGGAATCCACCTTCGACTCCACCCTGAGCACCCCCGACATCCCGGTGACCGCCGGGGAGGCCTACGAGCTGGTCTTCGACAGCCACTACCAGGACGAGAGCCCCCAGCGGGCCCAGTTGAGCGCGGTGCACACCGACGCCGAGGGCAATGAGGTGTCGCGGGCGATCATCCTCGACTACGGCCCCGAGGGTGCCGA
>JAAYAO010000373.1 GCA_012719335.1 Propionibacterium sp.
CCCGGTCGGCTCCCAGGTCCTTCGAGCACATCGCCAGGTAGGCGCCGCCGTAGGCCTTGCGCAGTACCACGGTGACCTTCGGGACGGTCGCGGCCGAGTAGGCGTAGAGCATCTTCGCGCCGTGCCGGATGATGCCGCCGTGCTCCTGGGCGACGCCGGGCAGGAAGCCGGGCACGTCCACCAGGGTGACCAGCGGAATGTTGAAGGCATTGCAGAACCGGATGAAGGTGGACGCCTTGTCGGAGGAGTTGATGTCGAGCACACCCGACATCACCTGGGGCTGGTTGGCCACCATGCCGACCGAGCGTCCGTTGATCCGGGCGAAGCCGACCACGATGTTGGTGGCATAGCCGGCCTGCACCTCGAGGAAGTCGCCGTAGTCGACCAGTGCGCCGATCACGTCGCGCACGTCGTAGCCCTTCTTGCCGTCGACCGGCACCAGGTCGCGCATCTCGACATGCGGTTCGACCACGTCGTCGGCGTTGATCACCGGCGGGTCCTCGGTGTTGTTCTGCGGCAGGAAGCTCAACAGCTTCTTCGCGATCAGAATCGCGTGGGCGTCGTCCTCGGCCACGAAGTGCACCACACCGGAGTTGGCCATGTGCGCATCGGCACCGCCGAGCTGGTCCTGGGTGACGTCCTCACCGGTGACCTGCTTGATCACCCCCGGCCCGGTGATGAACATGTGGGCGCTGCGGGTCTGGATGATGAAGTCGGTCAGGGCCGGCGAGTAGGCGGCCCCACCGGCGCAGGGGCCGGCGATGATCGAGATCTGCGGTACCGCACCGGACAGGCGCACGTTGGAGTAGAACACCTGGCCGTAGCCGGACAGCGAGTCGATGCCCTCCTGCACCCGGGCGCCGCCGGAGTCGTTGATGAACACGAACGGGGTGCCGGTCTTCAGCGCCCCTTCCATCGCGTCCGACACCTTCTTGGAGTGGGTCTCCCCCGCCGAGCCACCGGAGACGGTGAAGTCCTGGCTGGCCAGGTGGACGGGGCGTCCCAGCACCGCGGCGGTGCCGGTCACCACACCGTCGGCGGGCATGTCGGCCTTGTCCATGCCGAAGGTGGTGGTGCGGTGTTTGCGGAACATTCCGATTTCCTGGAATGTGCCGGGGTCGATGAGTTCGGTGATGCGTTCGCGGGCGCTGAGCTTGCCCTTCTCGTGCTGCTTCTCGATCCGGGCGGCGCCGCCGCCGAGTTCGAGCCGTTCCCGCTCGGCGGTCAGGTCGTCGAGCCGCTTTTCCATGCTGTTGTCAGACATATATTCCTCTGTCTCAGGCCGGTTCCACCGACACCGAACGGGTCTTGCCGTCCACGGTCACCTGGTACTTGATCGGTTCCCGCACCGCCTTGTCCTGCCCCTTGGCACGGGCGGCTTCCTTCTCGAGTTGCTCCGCGGTCTTGCCGACGTTCTTCGGGCCCTCGGGGCGGGTGGTGAAGAAGTTCTCGGCCACCGCCGGGAACATCGCGTGGGTGAGCACGTCCTCGTCGCTGCCGTTGAAGCCCTCGAGTTCACCGGCCTCGGCGACCAACGAATCCCATTCGGGCTTCAACAGATCGGCCGGACGTTCGGTGATCGGCTCCTTCTTGGTCTGCGTCTTCGCGACCTCGACGATCTCGGGGTTGCGCTCGCCGATGCATTCGCCGTAGTAGCCGAGCATCAGGTCGGCGAACTCACCGGTGAGCACCTTGTAGCGGCCCATCAGCACGTTGAACACCGCCTGGGTGCCCACGATCTGGCTGGACGGGGTGACCAGCGGCGGGTGGCCGGCGTCGGCCTTGACCAGCGGCACCTCCTCCATCACCTCACGGATCCGGTCGCCGGCCCCCTGGGCCTTCAACTGCGACTCCATGTTCGACAACATGCCGCCGGGGATCTGGCTGGAGAAGATGTCGGTGTCGACCAGGGTGGCCGATTCGAACTCGGCGTACTTGGGTCGCACCTCGGCGAAGTGATCGCGGATCTTCAACAACCGGTCCATGTCCAGGCCGGTCTCGTAACCGGTGCCCTCCAACATCGCGACCATCGATTCGGTCGGGTTGTGGCCTGGGCCGAGCGACATCGACGAGATCGCGGTGTCGATCACGTCGGCCCCGGCCTCGATCGCCTTCATCAACGACACCAGGGTGACACCGGTGGTGGAGTGGCAGTGCACGTTGATCTGCACGTCCTCACCGTAGGTTTCCTTGATGCCGCGGACGATGTCGTAGGCGGGCTGCGGCTGCAGCAGGGCGGCCATGTCCTTCAGGGCGATCGACTGGGCACCCATGTCGAGCAACTGCCCGGCCAACCGCACATACCCCTCGACGGTGTGCAGGGGCGAGATCGTGTAGCAAATGGTGCCCTGGGCGTGTTTGCCGGTCTTGGCGACCGCGGCCATCGCCTGCGCCATGTTGCGCGGGTCGTTCAGGGCGTCGAACACCCGGAACACGTCCATCCCGTTCTCGGCCGACTTCTCGACGAACTTCTCCACCACCATGTCCTCGTAGTGGCGGTAGCCGAGCAGGTTCTGGCCGCGCAGCAGCATCTGCAGGCGCGAGTTCGGCATCAACTCGCGGAAGGTTCGCAGGCGTTCCCAGGGGTCTTCGTTGAGGAACCGGATGCAGGCATCGAAGGTCGCCCCACCCCAGCACTCGACGCTCCAATAACCGGCGGCATCGATGTCGGCACAGGCATCGACCATGTCCTCGAGTGCCATTCGGGTGGCCATCAGGCTCTGGTGCGCGTCGCGCAGCACCAGTTCTGTCACACCAATTTCACGCGTCATGGACACCATCGTTTCAAGTCCGGAACAACCTCTTGCAAGCACCCCCGGTGATCGGCTATGGCGGCGGCCTGTGATAGTGCCCCCTTTCATCCGGCACCTCGGCCCCTCACTTGCGACACTGGAGCGGTTCCTTCGACAACGGGAGTTGCGATCGTGATGGCGTCACCATTGGTGCTCGGTTTGGTGTCCGGCGTGCTGTCCGTGCTGGTCTTCGGGGCCGTGGGCGTGCTCGGCATCGTCTTCGGACGCCGCACCGGCGGCGGCGGGTATCTGGCCGCCGGCGGGCTGCTCGTGCTGTTGTTCAGCACCTTCGTGGTGTTCTTCGTGATAACCCTGCTGAACCTGTCCCCCGGGCCACTGGTGCCCGTCCTGCCCGTGGCAATCAGTTTCGTCGGCATCGCGATGGTGGCCGCCGGGATCGGGATGAACGTCAAGACCTACCGGATGGACCGCTGATGCACCTCATGTTGACTGCCGTGATCGGCCTGGTGGTGCTCGCCGGGGTGATCCTGTCATGTTTCGGAGCGCCGCGCACCCGACTGTTCGGTATCGCCGGCGGCGTCGTGTGGTGTCTGGGCACCGCCCTCACCATCCCCCTCCCGGGGCAGAGCCTCACCGGTACCCTGCCCGTCCTGCTGGTGCTGGCGAGCAATGCGCTCGACACGATCGGCATCGGGCTGCTCGCGCTGGCGGCCGTGCTGCCCGGCGGTGCGGTGCCGTTCGGGCCCGGCGGTCACCCGCCCCCCGCGCAGCCCGGTGCAGGCCACGGCCATCCCGGCGGCCCACCGGGGCAGCCCCCGTTTCCCGGCCAACCACCCCGATGGTGATGTCGCCCGCGGCACCGGTCACAGCCGGTGATCGGCCCAGGGACGGCGCACCAGCAGGCGGGCCACCGCCGCGACACACAATGCGACCCCGACCACCAGCCAGGTCGTCGGGCCGAGACCCCACCCCAGTAGCGCGGGCACGATCAGCCCGGTGTGGATGCCGCCGTGCACACCCACCGCACCCCACACCGTGCCGGTGCACCACCGCTCCACCCCGGCCCACAGCCCCATTCCCAGGGGCAGGACGAGGTACAGCACTCGTTCGGTTGCGGTCTCCTGGCCGCCGCTGGAGCTCAGGTGCAGCGCGGTGAACACGACGGTGGTGGTGATCAGCACGAACCAGGGACGCTGCCGGTGGCCGCGGAAGGCGAACCCGCGGAACCACCATTCCTCCTGGATGCCCTGCAACAGGAAGGCCCGGGAGACTCCGTAGAGCAGCATCAGCACCAGCGGGATGCCCGCCGTGTCACCGACCCCGCCCCGTCCGGCGTCCCACCCGGTGAGGTGGGCCAGACCGGCGGCCAACGCGGTGACCGTCGCGGCGGCGATCGTGGTGGTGAGCAAGGCTCCCCGGGCCTGCGGGGCCCGGACGTAGCCGAAGTAGTCGCGCAGGCGCACCTTCTCGACGCGGGCAGCGATCAGCAGCAGGCCCAGGGCCAACAGCATGGCCAGCGGAAAACGCAGGGTGTCGAAGAGCAGCAGTTCGGTCAGCCGGCCGTCCGCCTCGGCCGTCCGGGCCCGGGCCTCGACCCCGGGAATCAGGTACGGGACGGCCGCGAAGGTCGCACACGCCAACATCGCGACCGAGGCGATCACCAACCGCAGGGCGTTGCCGCGTCGGGTGACCCGTTGGTCGGTGGTGCCCGGCAACTGCCCGGCGGAGGTCGTGGGAAGCATCGTGGCTGTGGTGTTCGTCATCATGTCGTCCTTTCCGATGCTTCCAGCCTCGTGCGATCCGGACGGCGGGCGCAGTGCCCCGGGTCACCGGTCACAGGCACAACAGATGACTCCGGTCACATGCGCGCGGTCACCGGATGTGTCTGAATAGGGGTGTGAAGCCTGCCGACACCGATCCCGATGCCGACGTCCGCACCATGCGATCCCTGGGTGCGGCCCTGTTGGGCCTGGCCGGGGGCACCGCACTGCTGGGTGCCCTGTACCTGTTCGATCTCGGCCTCACCGGCCGGGCCGCGGCGTTGACCGTGGCGGCGCTGGTGACCACCGCGATCGGGTTCGTCTGGTGGCGTCGTCGAGGCTCCCGGACGGGCCGGTGGGCCGCGGCGCTGCTGGCACCGACCTCGTTCGCCACCTGGGTTCTCACCGACAACGCCACCGGTATTCCGCTGGTCGGGGTGGCGGTGTGCGCGATCGTGCTGGAGTTCGGTCTGCGGGTCGGGTTGGTGGTGTGTGCCGGATTGTTCGTCGTGCTGACGGTGATCTTCTGGACGATGCCGACCCCGCTGGGTGGGGTGATCGCGAACCTGGTGTTGTCGGCGATGTTCATCGTGTTGGGGCTGCTCGCCGCCCAGGTGATGGCCCGTCTGGAACAGGCCCGGCGGCTGGCCGAGGAGTCGGCCCGGTCGCGTCGCGATGAGGCGTTGGCGGAGTTGGACCGGGCGCTGGCCGCCGAGCGGATGGAGCACGCCCGCACCCTGCACGACGATCTGGGTCAGCGGCTCACCCTGATCGGGATGGGGCTGGATCTGGCCGGGCGATTGCGCCACCGCGACCCGGACGCCGCGTGGGCCGAGGTCGAGCAGACCCGGGCGGCGGCCTCCGAAGCACTGGCCGAACTGCGCACACTGGTGCGCGCGTTGAGCCCGTTGACCGCCGAGGAGGCCGCCGAGGTCGACCTGGCCGCCGCGCTGGAGAGGCTGGCCGGCACCTTCACCGGCACCGGCCTGGATGTATCCCTGGTACGCACCGGGGCTTCGTCCGACGAGCGGCTCGATCCGTTGGCCTACCGGATCATCCAGGAGAGTCTGACCAATGTGGTGCGCCATTCCGATGCCCGCCGGGTCACGGTGACCGTCGACGCCGGTGACGAACAGGTCGTCCGGGTCGGCGACGACGGCACCCTCGGCGCCGACAGTGCCGCGGGCTTCGGGCTGCGGAATCTGCGCGCCCGCGTGGAGGCGGCCGGCGGCACCTTCCGGGCCGGCCGCGAGGCGTCCGGATTCGTGGTGGAAGCCCGCTTTCCGGCGCAGGTGCCGGCATGAACCCCGAGCAGGAGGCGCCGTTGCGGCTGTTGGTCGTCGACGACCAGGAGTTGCTGCGCCGGGGCCTGCGGATGCTGCTGGAGAGCACCGGCGCGGTGACGGTGGTGGCCGAGGCCCGCGACGGCGCGCACGCCCTGACCCTGCTGCGGGAGGAGCCGGTGGACGCGGTGCTCACCGACGTGGTGATGCCCGCGATGGACGGGGTGGAGCTGATTCGGCGGTGCGCGACCGAACACCCGGGGCTGCCGGTGTTGGTGGTGACCACCTTCGACACCGACCGGGTGGTCGCCGATGTGTTGGCCGCGGGGGCGACCGGGCTGCTGTTGAAGGACACCTCCCCCGAGACGATCGTCGAAGCCGTGCGCACCGCCCTGGCCGGTGGGCTGCATCTGGATCCGCGGGTGACCCGGGCCGCGATCGCAGCCCAACGTGGCAGTGCCACCGACCCACTGGCCGACCTCACCGCGTCCGAACGCCAGGTCGCCGCGTGTGTGGCCGAAGGTCTGAGCAATACCGAGATCGCCGAACGCCTGCTTCTGGCCCACGGCACAGTGAAGAACTACGTGTCGACGATCATGCGCAAACTGCAGGTCGGCGACCGCACCCAGCTCGCCCTCACCGTCGACCGGCTGCAACGCGACTCGGGTTGATGCTCCGATGCTGGTTGAGCCGGA
>JAAYAO010000374.1 GCA_012719335.1 Propionibacterium sp.
CTGCAGCGTGCCGACGGCTACCGACACACCATCGTGGCGGGCCAGGAGACCTACCGTGACGGTGAGCCGACCGGCGCGCTGCCGGGGCGCTTGGTTCGGGGAGCGCAGCCCGACCCGGGCTGACCCGCGCGCGTGAGCGTCGCTGGTTTCGACACGGGCACCACGTGCCCTGCTCAACCGACGCGACAGCCCCGGCTGGCTCTGCGCGACGGAAGAGGCCCGCCCCGGGTGTGGGGCGGGCCTCCTCGAGTGGGGGAGTCAGGCCTTGCGTCCGCTGGTGAAGCGGAGGTAGGGGTAGACCTCGTCCACGTCGTTGAAGGTTTCGCGGGCTTCGGTGGTGGGGATGGTCGGGGGAACGATCATCTTGTCGCCGGGGCGCCAGTCGGCCGGGGTGGCGGCTTCGTGGGAGTCGGCGGTCTGCAGGGCGTCGATCACGCGGATGATCTCGTCGAAGTTGCGGCCGGTCGACTTGGGGTAGACCATCATCAGCCGGATCTTGCCGGCCGGGTCGATCACGAAGACCGAACGCACCGAGGAGGCGTCACCCTCGCCGGGGTGGATCATGTCGTAGAGCTCGGACACCTTCTTGTCCTGGTCGGCGATGATCGGGTAGTTGACCTTCGTGCCGCCCTTGAACTGTTCGATGTCGGGGATCCACTTGTGGTGCTCCTCGACGGTGTCCACCGACAAGCCGAGCAGCTTGGTGTCGCGCTTGGTGAACTCGTCCTCGAGCTCGGCGAACCGGCCCATCTCCGTGGTGCAGACGGGGGTGAAGTCAGCCGGGTGCGAGAAGAGGACCACCCACTTGTCACCCTTCCATTCATGCAGGGTGATCGGGCCGAGCTGGGTGTCGGCGGTGAAGTCGGGAGCGATGTCACCGAGGTGTAGGGACATGTTTCTCATCTCTCTTCCGGGGTAGGAGTTGATATCTGAATCATACCCCCAGGGGTATAGAAAAGTCCAATCGGTAACGAATGTTTCCATTGATGGACTCGATCGACGGGGTGAATGACGACCCAAGACGAACCGCGCGTCCGTCCTGCCCGGACGCGCGGTCGAAACCCGGCATCAACTGATCGCGAAGCCCTCGTAGTCGTTGGCGGCGACGGCGTCGCACTTGGCGCGGAAGTTGCCGACCCCACCGATGTAGGGCAGGAAGACCCGCGGCTTGCCCGGAATGTTCGCGCCCATGAACCACGAATCGGTGTGCGGGTACAGGGTGTACCCGGCGACCTGCTGGACGTGGTCGCTCCACTCCGCCTCGGCTTCGGCGGTGGCCTCCACCACCCGGGCCCCCTGCTCGCGCATCCGGGCCAACAGGTCGGCGACGAACTCGACGTGTTGTTCGATCGACACCACCACGTTCGACAACACCGAGGGGCTCCCGGGGCCGGTGATGGTGAACAGATTCGGGAACCCGGCCGACTGCAGACCCAGGTACCCGACCGGGCCCTCGGCCCACTTCTCGCGCAGCGTCTGCTCCCGGCCGTGGATGTCGATCGACAACACCGGGCCGGTCATCGCATCGAAGCCGGTGGCGAACACGATCGCGTCGAACTCCCGCTCGGCCTGCTCGGTGCGAATCCCGGCGGCGGTGACCTCGACGATCGGGTCACGGCGCACGTTGACCAACTCGACGTTCTCGCGGTTGTAGGTGTCGAAGTAATTGGTGTCCAGACACGGACGCTTGGTGCCGAAGTGGTACCCGCTGGGTACCAGGTCCTCGGCGACTTGTGGGTCGTGCACCATTTCGCGGATCCGGTCGCGCACGTAATCGGCGGCGATGTCGTTCGCCTCCGGGTTGCGCACGATGTCGTTGTAGGCCTGCAGGATCGCGGTCAGCGCACCCTCCTGCCACTTCCGGTCGAAGGTGGCCCGGGCCTCCTCGGCGGGCACCTCCAGCAGCGACTCGGTCGGCGGCTGGACGTCCAGCCCGTAGGAGGAGGTCCGCATCCGTTGCCGCACCCCGGCCCAATCCTCGACGACCTCGGCCCGCAGCTCGGGGTCGGCCGGGGTGTTGTGCGCGGGCATGGTGAAGTTCGCGGTGCGCTGGAAGACCGTCATCGAGGCGGCCTGTTCGGCGACCTTCGGAATCACCTGAATGCCGGACGAGCCGGTGCCGATCACCGCCACCCGCAGCCCGGTGAAATCCACACCCTCGTGCGGCCACTGGCCGGTGTGGTAGATCTGCCCGGTGTAGTTGGCCAGCCCGGGCAGATCGGGAATGTTGGCCGCCGACAGCGCCCCCACCCCGAGCACCACGAAGCGGGCCGACCAGGTCTGCCCGTCCGAGGTGCGCACCGTCCACTGCTGGGCCTGGTCATCCCACTCGGCGGCCTCGACCCGGGTGTTGAAGATGAAGGACGAGCGCAGGTCGTGCTTGTCGGCCACCCGGTTGGCGTAGGCCAGGATCTCGGGTTGGGCGGCGTAGCGTTCGGTCCACTCCCATTCCCGGGCGAGCTCCTCGTCCCAGGAGTAGCAGTAGTAGAGCGATTCGATGTCGCAGCGGGCGCCGGGGTACCGGTTCCAGTACCAGGTGCCGCCGACATCCGCGCCGGCCTCGAAACCCTGAATCGTCAAACCCTGCTCACGCAGCAGATGCACCGCGTAGAGGCCGCTGAAACCGGCACCGACGACCACCACGTCCACGCTGTTGTTACCCGTCATGTCACTGCCCATCCACAATCGTGCGAACCTGCTCACCCAACCAGGCGATGCCCTCGGTGCTGCCGGGCAGAATGCCGATCATCTGAATGAACCCGTGCATCTGCCCGTCGAACCGCCGGTGCACCACCGGCACCCCCGCCGCCCGCAGCGCCTCGGCGTAGTCCTCGCCCTCCTGCCGCAGCACATCGTGCTCGGCGGTCAGGATCACCGCCGGCGGCAGATCGGTCAGATCCTCGGCGCGGCCGGGGGAGACGTCGGGATGGTCCCGATCCTCCGGGTCGACGTAGTGATCCCAGAACCAGTGCATGGTGGCCAGGTTGAAGGCCAACTGGTTGCTCGGGTCGGCATAGGAGTCGTTGTCGAAACGATGATCCAACACCGGGTAGACCAGCACCTGGGCGGCGATCGGCAGGTTGAACTCGCGGGCATGGCGGGCCACCACCGCGGCCAGGTTGCCGCCGGCGGAGTCACCGGCCAGAAACACCGGGGCGGCATCGGAACCGGCCAGCTCGCGGCGGTGGGCGTTCACCCAGCCCAGGGTGTCCAGGGCGTCCTCCAGCCCGGCCGGGAAGCGGTGCTCGGGGGCCAACCGGTAACCGGCCAACACGACCGTGCACCCGGTGGCCACCGCCAGGTGGCGGCCCAGCGTTTCGTGTTCGGCCGGCGAACCGACCACCCAGCCGCCACCGTGCCACCACACGAAAACCCCCCGCGGGTTCTCCGGCGCCAGCACGATCACCGGCTGCCCGGAGGTGTCCACGGTGAGGTGCTCCACCCGGGGCAGGTCCGGCCCCGGCGGGGACAGCCGGGCCAGGCCGGCCAGCTTCTGCCGCGCCTCCTGCGGGCTGCCTTCGTGCATCGGTGGGCCACCGGCCCGGGCCAGTTGGGCGATGAAGGCCTTGGTCGCGTCGTCGAGGGCCACGAGTACTCCTGATCTGGTGAAAGGCGGACGGGCCGGCTCAGGCGGCCGGTGGCTGGATCGACTTGATCTCCAGGAACTCCCGCAGGCCGTGTTCGCCGTACTCCCGGCCGTAGCCGGACTGGCCCATGCCACCGAAGGGGGCCAGCGGGTTGGTGTTCAACCCGTTGACGTGCACGGTGCCGGAACGGATCTTGCGGGCCACCCGGGTGGCCTCGTCCTGGTCGGCGCCGAACACTCCGGCGCTGAGCCCGTAGATCGTGGAGTTCGCGAGCCGGATGCCCTCGGCGCGGTCGGTGTAGGTCTGGACCAGCAACACCGGCCCGAAGGTCTCCTGTTGGGCGATCTCGGACTTCGGGTCGGCCTTGCCGAAGACCTTCGGTGCCATCCAGTAGCCGTCGGACGGGGCGTCCTCGATCTCACCGATCTCCAGGGTGGCGCCCTCGTCGATCGCCCGGGTCAGCTTGTCGTGCACGCGGTCCCACTGGGTCGCCGACACCAACGGCCCGAGGGTGGGGGCGATGTTCGCGGCCGACTCGCGCAGAATGTCCAGGGTCTGCTGGTAGCGGTGCTCGGGGACGATCAGCCGGGTCCAGGCCGCACAGGTTTGACCGTTGTTGAACAACGAGAAGCCGTGGGCGCGCAACACCGCCGCCTTGTGGCCCTCGTCGTCCAGGTCGTCCAACAGCAGGGCCGGCGACTTGCCGCCGAGTTCGAGGGTGACCCGCTTGATGGTGGCCGCGGCCCGGGCGGCGATCTCGCGGCCCACTGCGGTCGAGCCGGTGAAGGTGACCATGTCGACGCCCGGATGCTCGGCCAGGGCCACCCCGACCACCGGCCCCCGGCCCTGCACCAGGTTGAACCAGCCGGCCGGCACCCCCGCGTCGTGGATCGCCTCGGCCAACAGCACCGCCGACAGGGAGGTCAGTTCGGCCGGCTTCAACACCACCGGGCACCCGGCGGCCAGCGCGGGCGCGATCTTGGCCACCGCCTGGTGCAGCGGGAAGTTCCACGGGGTGATCGCGGCGACCACCCCGACCGGTTCGTGGGCCATCGTGGACGGCCCGAGCGGCTCGTCGAAGGAGAAGTTCTCGGCGACGTCGACGGTGGTGTTCAGCACCGACACCGGAAACTGCACCTGCACCGCACGGCTGAACTGCTCGGGGGAGCCCATCTCCGAGGAGATCACCGCGGTGAACTCGTCAACCCGTTCGAGGATCAGTTCGCCGACCCGCCGCAGGGTGGCGAGCCGCTCGGCCAACGGCCACTCGGGGCCTTCGAAGGCGGCTCGGGCGGCGGCGACCGCGGCGTCGACGTCCTGCTCGTCGCCGAGCACGATCGAGTCGACCGAGGTGTTGGTGCGGGGGTCGATGATCTCGAAGGTTTCGGTGCCGTGCGGGGTGACCCACTCGCCGTTGATGTACAGCTTCTGCCGGTTGCTCATGGCCGTCCTCTGCTCGTCCGGGTTCGTCTGCATGCCTATGTGGAAAGCGCTATCCGGTGCAACCGGGCTTACCGCCCACCGGTAGGTGGGAAGACGGCCGGCCCGCGCCGTCCGCGCCCCTCATCGCCGGATGCACACGAAAAGTGCAGATGCAACCGAGAAGTGCAGCCCTTTTCGGTTGCATCTGCACTTTTGGTGTGCATGTGCGTCCCGGGGTGGCGATCAGGCGATCAGGCGAGCAGGCCGAGCACGCTGGCCACCAGAATCTTGGTGATCATCGCGGTCGGGTAGGCGGTGGTGTAGCCACTGGATACCCGGAAGTCGTGGTCCATCCGGTCGTTGGCGTAGGCCAGCAACGCCGGCTGGGTCTGGGCACCGGCCAGGAACCCCGACAGTGCCGTACCGCCCGACCCCATCACCTTGCGCTGAAAGACGTACACCGCCAGGGCGACCGTGGTGGTGATCACCGCACCCAACACCAGAATCGCCAGCCACTGCCCGGACGCGAAGGCGGTCAGGATCTGCCCGCCGGCGCGGGTGCCGGCCTGGGCGATGAACAGCAACAGACCGAGTTCGCTGATCACCGCGGTGGCGGTGAACGGCAGGGTGGTCGAGACCGGCCCGATCCGTCCGATCCGGCCGAGCACCAGGCCGAGCACCAGACACCCCATGCCGGCGCCCAGGGTGAAGGTGTTGCCGCCGGGCAGCGGAATCGGGATCGCCCCCAGCGCGAAACCGAGAGCCATGCCGATGCCCAGCCCGATCGGGTTGATGATCGTCATGCCCCGGGCGGAGTCACCGAAGTAGGCGGTGACCTTGCGGATCGCGGTGCGGGGTGCGACCACCCGCACCCGGTCACCCAACTGCAGGACGTAGCCGGGGTGGGCCACCACGTCGATGTCGGCCCGGCGCACCCGCGACACGGTGGCCCCGAACCGGGCCTCCAGGTCGAGTTCGTCGATGGTGCGCCCGGCCAATTTCGGATCCGACACGGTGATCCGCCGGAAATCCAGCGATGCCCGGTCGTGGGCCAGGTAGTCCTTCGACTCGTGGCCGAGTTCGCGCACCACCTCGTCGACCACATTGCGCGGGCCGACCACGGTCAGCACGTCACCGACCTCGAGCAGCACCTCCTCGCGGGCCAACTCGATGGGCCCGTCCTTCTCGGCCCGCACCCGGGTCAGCGAGATGCGGTGGTTGTGCAGCTCCTCGAAGTCGACGACGGTGGTGCCGGGGTTGATCCGTTCGACCGCGACATGCTTCTGCACCAGCGGGGCCGGGGCGTCGGCGTCCTCGGCGGCGTGCCGCAGGGCGAGCTGTTGCACGATCAACATGCCGATCACCCCGAACAGGTAGGCGACCGAATAGCCGACGGTGTTGGCGCCGGTGCCCCCGGCCGCGGCCAGAGCGGGGGTGTTGTTCAGTGCCCCGGCGAAGGTGCCGGCCGCCACATCGCGGGAGAGCCCGAGCAAGGGGCCGACCAGGTAGGTGACCACACCGCCCAGCACGATCGCCCCGGCCACCCCGAGCATCGCCCGCGATTGGGTGCGCAGGCTGTTGAAGAAGGCCGCGCCGGAGGCGATGCCAACCGAGAAGGTGAACAGGCCCAGCCCCAGGTGCCCCACCTCGGCGGGCAGTTCGAGATCGACCCCGGACGAGGTGCCCAGGGCGGACACCCCGATGGCCAGGAAGAGGACGGCGGCCGCACCGAGGGAGATCCGGCGTACCGAGAGGTGACCGATCGCCGAGCCGATCCCGACCAGGGCGAACAGCAGGGCCTCGGGGTGTTCGGACAACCACGTCAGAACCGGAACCATCATCTTCCTCGTGCGAGTGGCCGCGAATCGAACCTGCCCGGGCCGGTGGCGTCACGTGCGAGGCTAGCAGTCGCGGGCAATGGCCAGTTCGGTCGTCACAGCGGCCCGCAGCAGGCCCGCTCACCACTTTCCAGCGCCAATCCGAAACCGAGTGTGGCGGCGGCCGGCACACCCGACCAGTCTCTGGGCGATCGGACGATCCCAGCGGAAGGTGTCGGGTGCGTCGAACTCCTGTTCGTCGCGGGCGGCCGAACCGAGCGGGAAGATCATTTGTCGACCGGTGGTGACCGGTTGGCCAGCCACCGCGACCCGGGCATTGCCGGGCAGGTCATCGCGCATGGTCCAATAGCGCGCGGCGACCTCCACCAGAATCTCGACACAGCGGGCGCGGATTCGCGCCGGTTGGGGGCCGCTCCGTCCGACGGGAGCAGGAAGTGTTTTCCGGGTGGCGGGGTCAGTCGCCCGGAATGGGGTCGTCCAGACCCGATCCGCTCGGGTGCCCGAAGGTGCTGTCGAGGACGCGGCTGTAGGTGGAGGTGACCCGGCGTTTGATCCGCCAGGCGCCGTCCATGCGTTCGTAGGCAACGTCGTAATGCCCGACCATGCGCAGCCGGGTGCTGCCGGGGGCGTTTTCGTACCAACCGTTGAACTCCAGGTGCACCCGGGCGGTGGCGGTGTCGCCGTCGATGGTGAACTCGGGCGCGTGCATCATGTGGATGCCGGTGAACTCGGCGTTACTGCAGAAGGCGCGCAACTCCTCGGTGCCGCGGACGAAATTCTTGGGGGTTTCCCCCGGCGCGGTGCGGGACTGGTAGATGCCATCGGGAGTGAACAGGGCGCTCCAGGCGTCGCCGTCCTTGGCGTCGAAGGTGCGCGAGTAGGCGCCTTCGAGGTTCAGCAACTCGAGGCGGTCCTCGATGTCGCGCAGGCGGGCTTCGTTCGGGTCGGACATCACACACTCCTGGGAAACAGGTTTCCGTGGTGACCATAATCCGGGTTGCGCATTGGGGTCGAACACGTGCCGCTGAGTGGGTGAAGGTACCGACCCAAACCGGGAATATTCGACCTGCGGGAAAGGTTGAGTGTATGTGACTCAACTTCGGCGACGGCTTGGTGCTCCGACAGACTGTAGGTGGTCGGCAGCGGTACCGATCGGCAACCGGGTGGGTCGTTGACCCGAGACGATGCAACGGGCGGAAGGAGCCTGATGGACACGAATTCCCTGACCACGAAGAGTCGGGACGCGGTTTCAGCCGCACTGCGCAATGCACTGACTGCCGGCAACCCCAATTGCGAACCGCAGCACTTGCTGCACGCCCTGCTGATGGTGCCCGACAACACCGTCGGCGCGTTGCTGACCGCGATCGGGGTGTCGCCCGAGGTGGTGGACGCCGCGGCTCAGGGCGCGATCAAGAAGCTGCCGAGCGCCCAGGGCAGTTCGGTGACCCAGCCGGTGTTGTCGGGTGGTTTCGCCCGGGTGCTGGCCGAGGCCGAGAACCTGGCCGACCGGCTCGGCGACCAGTTCGTGGCCACCGAGCACCTGCTGATCGCCCTGGCCACCGTCGACTCCGACGCCAAGAAGCTGCTCGGTGACCTGCACGTCACCGCCGCGGCCCTGACCGAGGCCTTCAACGATGCCCGCGGTGCCAAGCGGGTCACCTCGGCCGAGGCCGAGGGAGGTGCCTCCGCGCTCGATCAGTATTCGGTGGACCTCACCGAACGGGCTCGCGAGGGCAAGCTCGATCCGGTGATCGGCCGCGATTCCGAGGTGCGGCGCGTGGTGCAGGTGCTGGCCCGGCGCACCAAGAACAACCCGGTGCTGATCGGTGAACCCGGCGTCGGCAAGACCGCCGTGGTCGAGGGCCTGGCGCAGCGGATCGTGGCCGGCGACGTCCCCGACTCGCTGAAGGGACGCCGGCTGGTCTCGCTGGACCTGGCCGCGATGGTCGCCGGTGCCAAGTACCGCGGTGAGTTCGAGGAACGACTCAAGGCGGTGCTCACCGAGATCAAGGAGGCCGAGGGGCAGGTCGTCACCTTCATCGACGAGCTGCACACCGTGGTCGGTGCCGGGGCCTCCGGCGAGGGCGCGATGGATGCCGGCAACATGCTCAAGCCGATGCTGGCCCGTGGCGAACTGCGGCTGATCGGCGCCACCACCCTGGACGAATACCGCGAGCGGATCGAGAAGGATCCCGCCCTGGAGCGCCGTTTCCAGCAGGTCTTCGTGGGTGAACCCAGCGTGGAGGACACCATCGCGATCCTGCGAGGGCTGCGGGAACGGTACGAGGCCCACCACAAGGTGAAGATTACGGACGGCGCCCTGGTCTCGGCGGCGAGCCTGTCGAACCGCTACATCACCGCCCTGCAACTGCCCGACAAGGCGATCGACCTGATCGACGAGGCCGCGTCCCGGTTGCGGATGGAGATCGACTCCTCCCCGGAGGAGATCGATCAGTTGCGCCGCTCGCTGGATCGGATGCGGATGCAACAACTGGCCCTGCAGAAGGAGGAGGACGTCGCCTCCCGGGAACGCCTGGAACGTCTCGACGGTGAGATCGCCGACGCCCAGGAAGAACTGCGTGGCCTGGAGGCCCGCTGGGAGGCCGAGAAGACCGGTCTGAACCGGGTGGGTGAGCTCAAGGAACAGATCGACGCCCTGCGCACCGAATCCGATCGCGCCCAGCGCGAGGGTGACTTCGCCAAGGC